>CALVXN010000013.1 GCA_944371315.1 uncultured Bacilli bacterium
CAAAATTTGACAAAAAAATAACCATTTTTCAATGGTTTGCTAAGATTTATCTTTTCAAAAGTGTTTAAGTTCCGTTAAAACAAATGCACTAATTAAAATTAGTCCACATAAAATCCCTTTAAAAAGTAATTTAGAAAATTTTCTTCTAGATTTAAATTTTGCTTTCATATTTATCACAAAAATATAATATTATATTTATAATAAATAATATGTCGAAAGAAGAAATTAAATTATTAAAAATTTATTTAATAGAATTAAGAAAATATTAAAACATATATAATAAATATAACCTAACAATAAAAAGGCTTATATATTTATCAAAATACTTGCTAAATAATTAATAATTTGTTAAAATTAGTAAGAAATGAGGAAGGAGTTGGATTATGCCAAACATTAAGAGTTCTAAAAAAGCTGTAAAAGTAATAGCTAAAAAAACAGATAATAATCATGAACTTAAAATGCGTGTTCAAAACCTTATTAAGAACTGCGAAAAAGCAATTGCTGCGAATAATAAAGAAGAAGCAGATAAACTACTTAAAGATATTCAAAAATATACTGATAAAGCAGTTAGCAAAGGTTTAATTAAGAAAAATACTGCAGATAGAGAAAAATCAAGATTGACACAAAAAGTAAAAAATATGAAGTAACAATTGTTTACTTTATTTTTTTTTGCTATTATTAACTTATGGTGATGCTATGAAAAAACTTATAATTCCAATAATTTGCATTGTATGTATTTTAATAACTATAATTTACAACAAACCAATTACTAATCAAATATCAGCTTTTATAAGTAATGAACCCAAACTTATTTTTAAAGATAAAAATAAATATACTAAAGATATTGATTATTTATATGTTCAAAAATCTCAAGATTACATACCATATTCTTACCAAGATTTATTAAATATATTTTATAGTGTTATTGATAACGGATGGGATCAATTTACTTTTTATTGTCCAGATGAATACAAAAATTGCATTTCAGATGTATCAAATATTAGTTCAGATGAACTTATATTAACCCATTTAAATAATTATGTTCACCCATTTAACAGTTTTACAAATATTAAAACCAGTATAAACGAAAACGGTGAGATAAATTTAAAGATATTTTATTTATATGATAAAGAAAAAATAAAATTAATAGATAATAAAGTCAATGAAATAATTAATAATTTAATTACAAATGATATGGACGATTACGATAAAATTAAAGTTATTCATGATTATATAGTAAATAATGTTAAATATGACATTGAAAGAAATGAAGAAAATGTTAGTGATTTCAATTCATATACAGCATATGGACCACTTTTTGAAGGATTTGCAACATGTAATGGATATACTGATTTAATGGCTATCTTTTTATCTAAATTAGGATTTAATAATTACAAAATAGCAACTACTCCAAATGAAATATCATATAAATCAACTGGACACATTTGGAATGCCGTATATTATGATAATAAATGGGTTCATATTGATTTAACTTGGGATGATCCTGTTAGTAAAGATAAAAAAGATTATTTATTTCACACTTATTTTTTAGTAACAACTGAGGCCATGAAAGAAGCTGATGAAGGTGAAACTGTTATTGAAGAACACAATTTTAATCCCTTATTTTATTTAGAATTCAACTAAAAAAATGGATTTTACTCCATTTATTTTTTATTTTACAACTTTAAATATAGTAGGTATTCCTCTTGTCTTATGTCTTAATGCTGAATCTATTGGATCATTCAATAATTCTCCATTTTCTACAATTGCACTTGATGTTCCACCATCTAAATTTGCTGCATTTATTGCTCCATAATTTTCCATAATTTCAGCTAAATCTTTCATTGATGCACCCTTAGTTCTAAATTCATTACTGTCAACAACTAAAAATAACACTATTCCATCACTTCTTTGACCAATTGCAGTCCTAGCTGCATAACCCCAGCCACCATTTCCTTTAATATCTGCAGTTTTTCCATTTACTATTAAAAATGGTCCCATAGTAACAGCATCTCTTATTCCCATATTTAATGCTTCATTTGCATTAATATTACGTAATAACAACAATTTATTATTCTCATCAAATCCAATAACTCCACCACTATTTGAGTTATATGCTGCATCAGAAATAATTTTTCCATTTGAAATAGTTATACCTAGTGGGTTAGCACCATTGCTGTTATAATTAGGATCAAAAAAGCCACCACCATTTATAGCTAATATTGCATCTTGTTCTTTTGCCATATCATATATATATTGACCACTTCTACCCAGCCACTTGCTAATTCCAACACTTATTTTACTAGGATCATATATTGCTGCAAGATAGGCATCGCATCCATTAACTTTAAACTTTATTATTTTATATAAATCATCTTTGTCATGTTCTAAGATTTCTTTTTCATATTCATTTTTATAATTTCCATTCTTATCAAATGTTATTAAATTAGGATTACTTGATTCATCACTTTCTTTTACATAATTACTATTTAATACATCATTTATTATTTCATCACTATAAAACCATTTACAATAATATTGATGATTCATTGTAGCCATTGCAGTAGTAATTAACCAAGTTCTAAAATTATCACAAGGGCCATATAAAATAAATAAAAATGTTGAGCATCCTAAAGCATATAATCCAATTAAAGAAGAAACAATTATCATTTTTACTTTTTTAAAATTACTTCTATACTTATAACGAATAATTAAAAATATTGAATAACCCAATAAAATAATTCCTAAAATCATTATTCCTAATGAAATTCTTTTGTTAATATCAGAAATTAAATAATTTGAATTACAGCCAATTACTAGAAAAACCAAGCTTGTAAATATTATAAATAAGCTAATCCATAAAAATATAATTCCTCTTTTTTTTAAGTTCATCTAAACCACCATTTATCCTCAAAAACAAATATATCATACAATACTACTTAATACAATTATTTATATATTTTTTTACATTTGATATTGTATTTTCAAAATTATTATAATCTACATCAAACCATTTAATATTCATTTTATTATTAAACCATGTATATTGTCTTTTAGCATAATGCCTACTTAATTTTTTTATTTCTTCAATACATTCTTCCAAAGTAATTTCATTATTTATGTATTTAATTACTTCTTTATAACCTATAGCACTTTTTAATACTCTAGAATTTGGATATTTTTTATATAAGTTTTTTACTTCTTCTAACAATCCATTTTCAAACATTAAATCAACTCTTTTATTTATTATTTTATATAAGTTTTCTCTATCAGTAGTAAGCCCTATAAATAAAACATTTTCATATAATAATTTTGGTTCTACAACTTCTATATTTTTTTTATTTAAAAATCTTATTAATCTAACTCTATTATTTCTATCAATAGGACAACTTTTATCTTTTTTTAAAGCTAATTTATATAATTCTTCATTATCAAGATTATCATAATTTTCACAACTTTCATCTTCATAAAAACGATAATCCATTAAAGCCGCACACAAATATAAACCAGTTCCACCACAAAATATAAGATTTTTATCTTTATTATTTTCAATAATTTTGCGAGCATCTATTTGATAATTTTTTACTGTATAATCATCATCTGGATTTTTTATATCTAATAAATAATGTTTTATGCCTTCTTTTTCATCTTCACAAACCTTTGCACTTCCAATATTTAAAAATTTATAAACTTGAACAGCATCACAATTAACAATTGCTGCATTATATTTTTTTGCAAGTTCAATACTCATTTTTGTTTTACCAACACCAGTTGGACCTACTACTGCAATAATCATTTTCTCACCACAGACCTATTATATCATATTGGACATATAAATACATAAATGATATAATTCTAATAATTATTAAGGAGATTTTAGATGGAAATTATAGGAATAATCTGTGAATATAATCCATTTCATAATGGACACTTGTATCATATTAATGAAATTAAAAAATTATATCCTAATTCTATTATAATATTAGTATTAAATGGATATTTTTTAGAAAGAGGAGAAATATCAATATTATCCAAAGAAGATAAAACTAAAATAGCATTAGAAAATGGTATTGATATTGTTTTAGAATTACCATTTATTTTTGGAACACAATCTGCTGATACTTTTGCTGAATGTTCTCTAAAAATACTTAATAATTTTAAAATAAATAAATTAATATTTGGTAGTGAATCTAATGACATAACATTATTAACTAACATAGCAAAAAAGCAATTTTCAAATGGTTTTAACCAAAACGTAAAAAAATATTTAGATGAAGGTATAAATTACCCTACTGCACTAGCTAAAAGCTTAAGTATTAATAATTTTAACTTTTCTCCAAACGATTTATTAGGTATTTCCTATATAAAAAGTATAATAAAAAATAATTATAATATTGATGCTATTTCAATTAAAAGAAGTAGCAATTATCACGATATTGAAAGTAATGATTCTATTATAAGTGCTTCAAATATAAGAGAAAAAATTAAAAATAACATTAACATTGAAAAATTTACTCCTAAAAATATTATTAATAAAATTATTAATGTAAATTACAATGAATATTTTAATTTATTAAAATATAAAATAAATACCGATAATAACTTAAATAATTATTTAGATGTAAATGAAGGTATAGAATATAGATTAAAAAAATATATAAATAGTTCTAAGAGCATTGATGAATTTATAAAAAAAATTAAAACTAAAAGATATACTTTTAATAAGATAAATAGAATGTTTATTCATATACTATTATCAATGAACAAAAACACTAATTACAAATTAGAATATATTAAAATTTTAGGGTTTAGCAATAAGGGGAAAAAATATTTAAATACATTAAAAGAAATTGAAATAACTACAAAAACTAATAAAGAAAGTTTGCAATATGAATTTGAAATAAAAGCAAGTATTTTATTTGATTTAATAAATAATACTAACACTTATGAATTTGAAACAAAAAACAAACCTATAATAAAAGAATAGATTTGTTTTTTTTAATTGTAATTTCAACCACACCATTTTAATAAAAAAAGAATTAAACTTGCATTAATTCTTCTTCTTTTACTTTTAATTCTTCATCAATTACTTTGTTGTATTTTGTAATTAATTCTTGAATTTCTTCTAAATAAAGCTTTTCTTCATCTTCTGGATATTCTTCTTTTTTAATAGCATTATTTGCATCTTGACGAATATTTCTTAATGCTACTTTAGCTTCTTCCCCTAAAGACTTAGCTTGCTTAACATATTCTCTTCTTCTATCTTCTGTTAAATCAGGAATAGTTAAAATAATTATCTCCCCATTATTTGTCGGAGCTATTCCTAAATTTGCTTCATTAATAGCTCTTTCAATATCTTTTAACGTGCTCCTATCATATGGCTTAATAAATAATTGCTTAGCTTCAGGAACAGTTATATTAGCAACACTTTGAATTGGTGTTGGTGTTCCATAATAATTAACCATTACTCCATTTAACATTGCTGGATTAGCTCTACCAGCTCTAATATTTAATAATCTAACTTTAAAACTTTCAATAGATTGTTGCATTTTTTTCTCTGCCGAGTCCATAACATTTCTCCTTTTTTAATTTAATTCTACAGTATCATTATAATTAATTTTGTTTGATTTTACAATAAAATTAATTATAATATTTCCAGTTTTATTAATACTTAAAGCTTTTGATACATTATACTCACCATTTTTTATACTATCTATAGTTCCATCTATATCAATTACTTGAGTATCACCATCTAAAACTTGTGTATCATTTAATCTCTTTCGTATTTTTTCAAGTATCACATCTTCAGTAATATTAAACTTATTTAATAATTCTTCATCAGTTATTTGTTTTCCAGTTTTTTTATCAATATTATAACTTTTTATATTTTTTATTACACTACCGCTTACGCAATTATATTCAAAATCACTAATAACTAAACTAATATAATTTCCAAATTGAGTATCATAGTATTCTCTATAATTAAATGAATATAAATTTTCTGCATTATCACATGTTATATTTTCTTCACTAGATACATCATCAATAGTTTTTTTAGTATTTTTAATCTCACTTAATTCATTTGCTAAAACGGAATTAACACTTTCAAATCCCTTAACATTAATTATTACATCTTGTTCATATATCTCATTTAAAACTGTTTGATAATTTTCATAATATATGTAATCTTTAGTTGAATCTAATCTTATCTCCTTTAATTCTGTTATTAATTCATCTTCTTCTTTTTTGTGTGGATAATCATTTAACATATAGTTCATAAAGAAGTATCCCCCAACTACAAATAATAACAAAATTACAATAAATAAAACTACTCCGACAGTATTTTTCGTATTATTCATTTATACCTCAACTTTCTAAATATTCTAAAAAAGCTTCTTTCAATTCTGAAATCTTTTGCTTTTCATTGTATGAATTCCAATACTCACTAGGTGAAATATTACCTATAACAAAAGAAGTTTCAATATCAAACAAAATAACTTTATCTTTACTAACTATTAACAAAGATGGAGCATATATTTCTGCTTTTCCATAATCATTATGGACAGTATAATCGCTTAGATTTTCCACAATTTTTTCATATGTTCCGTTGTTATCTTGTCTATTTTTTATAAAATCGTAATAATATATTTTTTCTATTCCCATTTCTTGAGCAGCCTTATTTACAATATTTGCATAATAATTAACCCATTCATTATTTGTTCCAAATAAAACAATACCCTTAGTGCCATTTGCTACCATTAATGCCGACGTTGCATTAACGTATTCAAATACATTATCTTCACTAACTAAAGAAAATTCTTGAGAAAATCTAATATTATCTGATAAATCATCATTATAATCTAAAGTCCCTAAATATATAAACGCCCAAATTAAAATGATAAAAATAATTATATATATAAGCATTTGCCATTTACTTTTAAATAATTTCTCATTTTTTAAATAAATCTTTTCCATTAGTAAACTCCACCATTAATATTATAACATTAATTATTTTATATATTAAATAATTTCATTTAAATATTTGTAAAATACGTAAAATAATATTATTAAAACATTAATCCGTCAGGCACATATAAATCTGCTAACATAGGATTAAGAATAATTGAATAATCAGAACTTTTACCTTTTATATCAATATATCCTATAACATATTCACTTGGTATTACATATTGATAAGGATTACCATAAAAAGTATTTATTTTTTGAACTATATATGGTAATTCTTCTTTCAAACAACCAATTATAACCATTTCATCATTTTTACTAACTACTTGATTACCCCTATTTCTTATAAAAGCATCAATATCATTAAGCATATTAGGAGTTAACTCATTTGCGGTGCTCCAAACTTTATTATCATCTAAATATAAACCTTCTTTAATAATACCTTCTCCATTACCAGAACCAGTAATATGATAAAAATATGCCATATTTTCAAAATCCAGGTTCTCAAAAAAACTTTCTACATCAATATCCATAATCTAACCTATCTTTCTAAGTTAATTATACTACACTTAATAAATTTTTCCAAATTAAAAAGTCAAGATTTCTCTTGACAATATAATTAATTACCTTTCACTTGATTCATTACTTCTTCAGCAAAGTTATCGCATCTTTTTTCCATACCTTCACCAACTTCATAACGAATCATTTTTACTATTTCTCCACCATTGTTAGCTACATATTTTTCTACTGATAAATCACCATCTTTAATAAATGCTTGTTCAGCAAGACAAATTTCTTTATAAAACTTTTTAATTCTTCCTTCAACCATTTTTTCTGCTATATCAGATGGCTTTCCTTCATTCATAGCTTGTTCTTTTAAAACATTGCGTTCATTATCTAAAACATCACCAGGAACATCACTAGGAAAAACATATAAAGGTTTCATAGCAGCAGCTTGCATTGCAACATCTTTAGCTACATTTTCATTAGAACCTTTAACAACTGTTAAAGCTGCAATTTTACCACCCATATGAATATATGTTCCAAAATATTCATCATCAGATTTATTAACAATTTCAAATCTTCTTAATGATAATTTTTCACCTATTTTTGCAGTCTTATTAACTATTAATTCTTCAATAGTTCCTTCAGAAGTATTTATTTTTTTAGCTTCTTCAATTTCTTTTACATCAGAATTTAATAACGCATTTCCAATAGTATCAATCATTGATGTAAATTCTTCATTTTTACTAACAAAATCGGTTTCACTATTTACTTCAACAATAACTGCCTTATTGCCATTAACATAAATATTAGCAAGACCTTCAGCAGCAATACGTGATTCCTTTTTAGCTGATTTAGCAATACCTTTTTCACGTAACCAATTTACTGCTTCTTCCATATTACCATTAGTTTCAGATAAAGCCTTTTTACAGTCCATCATTCCTGCACCAGTTTGTTCTCTTAAATCTTTAACCATACTTGCAGTAACTTCCATAATTTCCTCCTTATTTACTTAAAATTTCAATTAATTCATCTTTTTTCATTGATGAATATCCTTTAATTTTATTTTCTTTTGCAATCTTTTTCAATTCAGATAAAGTTTTTGCTTCTAATTCATCAACTTTTTCCATTTCCTTTAATTCTTCTAATACAGTTTCATCAACTTTTATTTCTTCTTTTACATCAGATTTTTTATCTTCTTTTTTAGAAGATACATCTTTCTTTTCATCTTCACTAACATAATCTACTAATTCTAGACCATTAGCTTCACAAATAGCATTAGTTAATACTCCTAACATTACTTTAATTGAACGAACTGCATCATCATTACCAGGAATAACATAATCAACATCATCTGGATCACAATTTGTATCAACAACACCAAATACAGGTATTCTTAATTTTCTAGCTTCTTTAATTGCATTAATTTCTTTTTTAGGATCAACAACAATTATCGCTTGTGGAAGTTTTTCCATTGCTCTTATTCCACATAACACACGATTTAATTTTTCATATTCCTTTTTTAATCCAATAACTTCTTTTTTAGGTAAAAGATCAAAAGTTCCATTTTTTTCCATTTCTTCAATTTCTTCTAATCTTTTAACTCTTCTTCTTATTGTTCTAAAATTAGTAAGTGTTCCACCTAGCCATCTTTCAGTTACATAATAAGAATTACTTCTTGTTGCTTCTTCAACACAAACTTCTTGAGCTTGTTTACGAGTTCCAACAAATAAGAACTTTCCACCATTTTCAGCAATTGTTTTAACTTCTAAATATGCCTTTTCTAAACATTCTTTTGTTTTTTCTAAATCGATAATATAAATATCATCCCTAGATGTAAAAATATATTCTTTCATTTTAGGATTCCATCTTTTAGTTTGATGTCCGAAATGAACTCCAGCTTCTAATAAATAACTCATAGAAACTACTGCCATAAATATAATCCCTCCTTCGTTTTACTTCTTGATATTTCTAAATTTTTACACTCATAATAAGCACTCGTAAAAAAAATCCATATCAATGTTTATTTTTTCGCATTTACAGCAATTTAAATTCTATCAAAAATTATATGATTTTACAAGCATTTTAGTGCGTTAAACTTTAAAAATGTTAATTTTTATTTGGAAGTCCTTTTTTTAAAAATACCGCATTAAGTCTGAATAAAGTATAATAATAGTTGTTTTTTGTAGTTTTAAAAAAGAAAAACAAAAATATTACTTTAAGATATCGCCAATAATATGCAAGAATTATCACTAAAATAATAAAATTAAATTCTTAAACCATTTTATAACCCTATAATTAAGTTAATAATTAAAGAAAAAATTATATCTAATAAAAAATAAAAAATAAAAAATATAACCCCCAAAGAGCCTAAAGTTATTGCAATAAAAGTCGAAGTGCCACCACTTTTTTTACATTTTTTTTGACATTCTTCATAATTCAAATTATTGGCTAACATTTTATCGACAACCTTATTAGCATAATATGTATAAATACCAGGAAATATTATTGCCAATGACGAAAAATACACTAAAAATATTAAAATACTAATAAGTGTAGGAATACAAAAATATTCTGTTAAAAAATTAATTAAAATAGTTATAACTAATATAACAAAGCCAGAAAGCCATAGTTTTCTATATAAATAATAAGCAAAGCCGAAGAAAAAAGCACTCCAATTCCATTGGCTATTATAAATTTTATTCCAATTTTTACCAGCAAATAATTTAAGCAACATATCTTTTGTGAGTTTATTATTTTCTTTACAAGAACAGCTATCACAAAAAGTATCTATTATTTCCTTTCCACAATTAGAACAATATTTCACATCAACAACTCCTAACACTAAACTTATCACCAGACAGTTTTTATTTTATAAATAAAGCGTTAATTTCCCTAACTTTTAATTTTGATAAAACGACTATTTTATACTACAATTATTTCAATTAAAGTAGTTAAAAAGTAGCTAATCGGTTTATGTCTAAATTATATAATATTCAAAAAGAAATTACAACTTATATTGTAAAATTCCTTCAAAATTAAACTTAAAAAAAGAAAACTTTTAAATAAAGTTTTCAAAAAAATCTAAATATATCTTGAATAGTTATATAAATCATTAATAATATTAACAATGCAAATCCTATTAAATGACACGTATTTTCGAATTTTGAATTAACTGGGCTTCCTTTTATTTTTTCGATTATTAAGAAAAACACTCTACCACCATCAAAAGCTGGGAACGGAAGAATATTAATAAATCCTACATTAATAGATAAGAATGCCACAATATAAAGCATATAATTTAATCCATAACCAATTGATGAATCTATAACTTCATACATTCCTACAGGTCCAGATAAGGCTTGTAATGAAATTTTACCAGTAAAAAGTCCTTCAATTGTTAAAGCCATAGACTCAACAATACTACCAAATTTTAAAAATGCATATTTAATCGATCCTAAAAATCCAGTTAAAGTGTCTGTTTTTATATAAATACCAAAAGTTTTAGTTTCAATTCCATCATCGCCCTTTTCAATCTTAGGTTGAACAATTACATCTCTTACTTTTCCATCTTTATTTTCTATCTTTAAATCATATTTATTATCTTTACTTTCCATAATAAAAAGTATTTGAGCTGCATCCCAATTATTTACTTTTCTACCATTTATTTCTAATATTTTATCACCAGCAACAACACCTGCTTTTTCCATTGGAAAATCTTTTACAACATCATCAACAACAGGTAGTGAGATATTTCCTCCCCAAATTAAAGCACTTACAAAAAGAATTAATAAAGCCATTATAAAATTATTTGTTACACCAGCAATTAAAATTATAATTCTTTGCCACCAAGGTTTATTACACATAAATGATTTTTTATCTATTTTTTCATCATCTTCATAAACCTCACCAGCCATAGATACAAATCCGCCTAAAGGTATTGCTCTAATATTATAATCAATTTTATCTTTACCCTTATGAGTAAAAATAATTGGTCCCATTCCAATAGAAAATTCATAAATATGAACTTTAAATATTTTTGCCCAAATAAAATGACCAAATTCATGAACTAAAATTATAATACCTAATATAAATATTAAAATTAATAGTGAAACAAACCACATATAAATCCCTCCTTAAATTATCAATAAAAACATGTATGTTAAAACTACAAAAATTATACTATCTAATCGGTCTAATATTCCACCATGTCCTGGCATTATGTTAGAAAAATCTTTAATTTCATTTTCTCTTTTTATTTTACTCATTACTAAATCCCCCATTTGACCTACTAAGGATAAAATAATTGTTGTTATAATTACTCTCACAGTTAAAGTTCCTATTAAAAATTTATAAATAAGCAATCCAGATAACAAGCCACCAAATAAACCACCAACAAAGCCTTCCCAAGTTTTATGAGGGCTTAGCGTTGGACACATTTTATGTTTACCAAAAACTTTACCACTAAGCATTGCAAATGTATCAGTAACCATAGGAATTATTATTAAATATAAGAATAAATATAAGCTTCTTATTCTTAAAATTATAAAGGAATTAAATACTATTCCTAATAAATATGTAATGCCAATTAAATAAAAAGCATCTTTAGTCATATATTTATTATTTTTAAAAAATATAGTTGGAATAAGTAAAAATAATAAAGGAATTATTAAAGTTTGATAAGTAAGTCCTTTGTAAATAGATGCGTTACTATAATTAGAAAGAATTATTAAAAGCATTGAAATTAATCCAAGCACTACCATAATAAAAGGAATTTTAATATGGGACTTTTTTAAATCAATTAACTCTTTATAAGCTAAAATAGCAACTAAACATACTCCAAAAGAAAAATAATAACCCCCTAAAATTAAAAGAGGTATAACAATTAATAATGCAACAATTGCACTAATCACTCTAGTTTTCAAATTCATCAATCCTATTCTAATAAATACTTACTACTAGAATATAACATAATTACCAAAATATAGCAAATAAAAAACAATTTTATAAAAAATTGCTTTTACATTCTATCATCAAATTGCTCTAATTCATCTAATTGATCTTCAATTAAATCTCTAAATCTTCTTTTATATACCGCTACTTTTCTTCTTAAACTTTCAGCATCCGATTCAATTCTTTCAGCTTTTGTTAACGCATTATTTATTAATTTAGTAGCATTTCTTTTAGCATCTTCTATTATAACTTTTGATTCATCATAAGCAGCCTTTTTTATATTGCTAGTTGATTCTTCAGCTATCAAAATTGCTCTATTTAAAGTTGCTTCAATATCTTTGTAATGTTTGAGCTCACTTCTTAATGTTTCAATAATTTCACAACTACTTTTAAGTTTTTTTAACATATTTTCATATTCTAAAGTTACTTCTTTTACAAAATTATTTACTTCATCTTTATTATAGCCTTGTAAACTTGAACTGAATTTATTAACCATAAGGCCACCTCTATATTACCAATCTAATTCTTCATCTGTATTATTTTTATTTACTTTTTCAGATTCATCACTTATTTTACCTTGAACATTTACGTTTTTAGGAGCACATAAATAAATTCCAACCCCTATTTTTTGCATTGAACCACCAATAGCATAAATCACACCACTTAAAAAGTCAATAATTCTTTTTGCTTGATCAGAAGTTACTCTTTTTAAATTAACAACTACACTATTACGATTTTTTAAATGATCAGCAATTTGTTGTGATTCAGAATAAGCACGAGGTTCAAGAAGAATCATTTTATTACCAGATTTATCTGCTTCTTTTATTGCTTCTTCTTCACTCATATTATAATATTCATCTTCTGTTCCTAATAAATTATCGTCATCACCATCATAAGTAAATATTTTTTTCAAGTTAAAACCCATTGTGATTCCTCCCTAGTCTATAACCCATTTTATCATTTTTTTATATTTTTAGCAATAGTTAAAAATCTATTTTTTTATTTATAAATTCTACTAGTTCATCTACATTTAATGTAATTTGTTCCATAGTATCACGATCTCTTAAAGTAACAGTATTGTTATTCAAAGTATTATCATCTATAGTTATTGCAAATGGAGTTCCAATTGCATCACTTCTTCTATACCTTTTACCAATAGAACCCGATTCATCATAATTGCATGCAAAATACTTACATAAACGAGCATATATATCATTTGCTTTATTAGAATGAATCTTTTTTATAAGTGGTAAAATTGTAACTTTGTATGGTGCCAATGCTGGATGTATTTTTAAAACTACTCTTTCCTCATTATCAATTATTTCTTTAGTATAAGCATTTGTTAATATAGCAAGTAGTAATCTATCAAGTCCAACTGATGGTTCTATTACAAATGGCAAATATTTTTCATTTGTTTCACTGTCTAAATATCGAAGATCTACACCACTTTTTTCCTGATGAACACCTAAATCATAATCAGTTCTATCAGCAATTCCCCAAAGTTCACCCCATCCCATTGGAAATAAAAATTCTATATCAGTAGTTGCTTTACTATAAAAAGCTAATTCTTCTTTAGCATGATCTCTAAATCTTAAATTTTTATCATTTAATCCTAAACTTTTTAAAAAATCCATACAAAAGCTTTTCCAATAACCAAACCACTCTAAATCAGTATTTGGCTTACAAAAAAATTCCAATTCCATTTGTTCAAATTCTCTAGTTCTAAAAATAAAATTTCCAGGAGTTATTTCATTTCTAAATGATTTACCAGTTTGTCCAATACCAAATGGCAATTTAAGTCGCATACTTCTTTCTACATTTTTAAAATTAACAAATATACCTTGAGCAGTTTCTCCACGCAAATATACTATATTTTTTGTTTCATCTGTCACCCCAATAGATGTTTCAAATAATAAATTAAATTTTCTAATCCCAGTCCAATCAACGGCTCCACAAACAGGACATTTTATTTTATTATTTTCTATATACTTTTCAAGAGTTTCATTATCTAATCCATCACCTGTAATTTCACCATTTGTAAAATCTTCGATTAATTTATCTGCTCTTTGCCTACTTTTGCATTTTTTACAATCAATTAAAGGATCCGCAAAACTTGCTACATGTCCAGATGCAACCCAAACATTTGGATTCATTAATATTGCTGAATCTAAACCTACATTATATGGGTTTTCTTGAATAAACTTTTTTTTCCATGCCCATCTTATATTTTCTTTTAAATTAGTTCCTAAAGGACCATAATCCCATGTATTTGATAAACCATTATAAATTTCACTACCTTGAAAAATGAATCCATATTGTTTAGCATAATTAACTAATTCTTCCATTGTTAATTTCATTAATAATCACCTGTAAACATTATACATTATGGTTAATTTTTTTCCAATAAAAAAGCAAAAATTTATAAAACATTTTTTAAAAAATTTTTGCTATTTAAATATAATCCAGTATATCTATCATAATACATATCTAAAAATTTATTAATTGTATTTTTTATATTATCTTCTATTTTTATATTAGTAATACTTTTTATATTAACATAATAATACATTCGTAACATTTTTATTACTTTTTTATCTACAATTACTTCATTACTTAAACAATTAAGGCAAATAAAGCCACCTTTATCAGCATTAATAGTAACTATGTTATTTTTAGATCCACATACAACGCATTCATCTAAGTTAAACAATACACCTAATTTTTCTAAATATTTTATTTCTAATATATTTGTAATAACCAAAGGATCTAAACCATCTTCTATTTTTAAAATAGAATTTATAAAATCATCAAATAATAATGAATCATTGTTTTGTTTAATAACCTGTTCTGTAAGTTCAGTTAAATAACTCAAATAACCAATTAAGGTTATATCACTTCGAATTTTTTTTAAAGGATTTATTACATCAGCACTAACTAAAGTAGAAAGTTTACCTTGTTTTAAATAAATATTAAATTTAGCATAAGAAAAGCGCATTGTTGAAACCCTATTTTTAGATTTTAAACTTTTAGCTCCTTTACACATTATACCAATAACACCATATTTTTTTGTCCAAACATTAATTATTTTACTAGTTTCTCCATATGATGTTTCACTTAAAATAAAACCTTCTACTTCACATAACACAATTAACCCTTCTTTATATAATTTTTATATTTTAAGTAATCTTCTATTTTTCCACTTTTTTCAAATTTTTTCCATAATTCTTCTTTTTTCATTTAATATCCACCGTCCTAATTATATATTGGGTGAATATTATTTTTTTTATTCATTATCAATAAAACCTAAATCAATTAAATATTTTTCCTTATCTCTCCAGTCTTTTAAAGTTTTTACAAATAACTCTAAATACACCTTTTTTCCAACTAATTCTTCAATATCTCTTCTTGCTAAAGTTCCCACTTGTTTTAACCTACTGCCGTTTGCACCTATTACAATTTTTTTTATAGAATCCCTATCTACTATAATATCTACGCTTATATTTACAATATCTTTATTTTCTTCATATTTAATTGTATAACAAGTTATACTATGAGGAATTTCGTCTTCGGTTAAATGCAGTAATTTTTCTCTAACAATCTCACTTACCATAAATTTTAAACTACTGCTAGTCCAATATTCTTCGGGAAAATATTGAACATCATCATGTAAATAATTTTTTATTACATTAATAAGATGTGTTATATTATCATTTTTTAATGCAGAAGTTGGAACAATTTCTACAAATGGATATATATCTTTATATTCATCGATTGTTTTTAAAAGTTTAGCATTACTTATTTGATCTATTTTATTTAAAACTAAAATAACAGGAACACTACTATCTTTAAGTGTTTCTAATATATATCTATCTCCTTTACCTATACCTGATGCAACATCAACTACAAATAAAATTAAATCTACATCCTTTGTTAGAGCATATGCTTGTTTATTTAATACCTTACCTAATTTACCAATTGGTTTATGAATACCAGGCGTATCAACAAATACTATTTGATATCCAGCTTCATTATAAATTCCTTGAATAATATTCCTTGTTGTTCCAGAAACATCACTAGTAATTGCTACTTTTTTATTAATAATTGAATTTATTAAACTACTTTTACCTACATTTGGTCTTCCAATTATACTAACAAAACCACTTTTCAATCAAAACACCTCTTTTATTAAAATAATTCTAATATGTAAGGTATAAATATAAATAAACAAATAATGGTTGCCATAATTCCACTTACAAATGCTGCTGCAGAACCACAATCTTTTGCAATTTTAGCTAAAGGATGAATTTCTTTAGTAACTAAATCAACTGTTGCTTCAATTGCTGTATTTAAAAGTTCTACTGCCAAGACTACAACTAAAGCAATAATAATTATTGCCCATTGATTAAATGTAATATCTAAAACTAATCCAAGTATGATTGCTAAAATTGATGAAATGCCATGTAACCACAAACTTTGTTCATTACGATAGCTATAAGTTAATCCAGCTACTGAATATTTAATACTATCTAAAAATCTTTTAAAGCTCATTTTTTTATGAGCGTTTTGTTTCTTCGAATTCATTTAATACCAACTCCTGCTTTTCAAACATTTCTTTTTCTTCTTTTAAACCTAATGTATGATCATAACCAAGCAAATGAAGAATGCCATGAACTATTAAAAATGCTAATTCTCTTTTTTCACTATGTCTATATTCTTCAGCTTGTAATTTCATTTTGGGTATTGATACAAATATCTCTCCCAATTGACGTATATTATAACAAATTTTATTATTATCTTCAAATGCAAATGATAATACATCAGTAGTTCTATCAATACCCCGATATTTTAAATTAAGTTTATGCATATACTCATCATCAATAAAAACTATACTAAATGTAGAATCTTTTACATTTTCCATTTCTAATGTTCTATTAATTATTTTTTCCAAATATTTATAATCAAAATCACAACCATAATTATCAATTATTTCAAAATCATTCATTATAAATTAACTACCCCCATTACATTGACTAAATAAATTAATAATACTATTATTAAAATCACACATATTATATTATAAAAAGTATCACTTTGAAATATTTTTGGTAAATGTTTTTTTATCGCAGTCCACCCTATATATAACAAAAAGCCTATTATACCACCGATTACATTTAATATAATATCATCAACATCAAAGCTTCTTCCTATATTTAACTGAACAAACTCAACGGTTGCACTAACTAAAAAAGATATAACTAGTGGAGAAAAAGCCGTTTTAGGTTTTATATAACTTGATACTATTAAACCAAATAATACAAAAGCCATTATATTTCCCAAGACATTAAAAACAAATAATCTACTTCCAATTTCATATCTAAAAATTTCTTGGAAAGGCACAATATTAAAACCACTACTAGAATTCATTTCTACTTTAGTTAATAATTGAAATAATAAAAATATATAGCATATTGAAATTAACATTAATAATTCTTTATAAAAGCTAATTTTTTCTCTATGATTTTTTAAATAAAAGAACCTTACTAAAATCATTGTAACAATAAAAATAATAAGAATTGGCCAATTATCTAATAAAATTGATTTAATAGTATTAATAAACAAGCTAATCAATCCCTTCTTCATTATTATAATCTATAACTACTTCCTTTTGAGCACTTATTACTTCTTTAGCAATAACAAACACTTCTATATCCATTTTACTATCATTTACTGTTTTTTTCAAAACTTTTTTATCAATTATTTCATCATTATCATTTAGTTTAATTTTCACATTATTTATTGCTTTTTCAACACCAACTTCTAATGCTTCATTTTCACTATACGTTTTTAAAATTTTCTCTGTTTCTTTTTCTTCTTCTAAATACAATTTAAAATCAAAAATATGAAATATATTATTTAATTTACTGTTATAATTTTCAAATCTACTTTTTAAAATTTTCTTTTTATTTCCATTATTTTCCCAAATCAAATTATATTTTTTATTACCAGTTTCTACATATTCATAATAATTAAGAGGAATTGTTACAGATACTGTATACCAAACAGTAGCATAAACTGAACCGGATGCACACGTATATCTTTTATCTTCCTCATTATATTTAATTATACCAGTTGCTAAAATATCTCCTTCTCGAACATAATCATTAATATTTACTAAAATATCGCCAGAAGTAACTAAAATATCATTAATAACCCCAGGTTTTACAGCAACTAAATCACAAACTTTATTTTCTTTATTTATATCTGTAATTATTCTTTCTTCTACTTTAACATTTATAATCATTCCATTTACTTCAAATTCCATCCAATCTAATTTATCAGGATATTTATCTAATATTTTATTTCTTATTTCATCTAATTCTTTATAATTCTTTTTGAAACTTAAAACTTTAACACCATAGTCATCTAATTCCTCTTTAATAAATTCTCTTATTTCACTATTTTCATGAATAATATTTATTTTAACCACTAAGTTGCTTAATACTATAAAAACAATTATTCCAATCATTAAACAACTTATAAATATTTTATTATCATTTATTTTTTGTATAATTTTATATATTCCAGTATTGCTCTCTTTTTTAAAATTATAGCTAACCAAATATTTTTTAATACGTTCATAATCATCATTATTAATCTTTAAATGTATTTTATTATCAGCATACTTAATATCATAAATAAAAATATTTATGTATTGCAACTTATAAATTAATTTATAATAATCTTTACAATCAGCTAAAATCCATATTATTTTTCTATTCATAAAAAAAACCTACTTTATTAATTAAGCCCTTTATAAGAATTTCATTTTTACTCATTTTTTTAATAATTATATTACTACCAGTAATTTCTACTTTAAATTTTTCTAAACTTAATATTATTTTTTTATCAGACAAACTTATTAATTCTTGAAAATTAAAAACATGAATATAATCATCATATATATTTATAAAATAATTTTTATCATATAAAAAATTGATAAGACTTTCTTTTAGATTCATTAGATCACCTTATTAATTATATGCATAAATTAGTGTATAAATTTTAATTAAAAAATCTCAGTTTTTAAACTGAGATTATAGTGATGATAATTTTTCTTTAACAGTTTTACTTATTAGTGCCATATCAGCATTTTTACCTGTAATTTTTTCGTTTACAATTTTCATAATATTTCCCATATCTTTTATACTAGAAGGATTAACCACTTTAAATACTTCATCAATTAAAGTATTAATTTCTTCAATAGACATTTCTTCTGGTAAATATACTGATAATATTTCAATTTCTTTTTCTAAATCTTTTACAGATTCTTCTTTATTGTATTTTTTATACTCTAAAATAGAATCCTTTCTCAATTTTACTTGTTTTTTAATAACAGTTATAATTTCATTATCATCTAATTCATGTTTTTTAGCTATTTTTTCTAATTGCAAAGCACTTTTTAACATTCTTAATACTGATAATTTAAAAGCATCTTTTTCTTTCATTGCATTTTTTAAATCATCATTAATTTTAATATTCATTTTTAGCCTCTATTCTTTTTATGAGAATTTTTAATTCCTTCTTTAATTTCATTTCTTCTTCTAACACCAGGTTTTTCATAGTGTTTTCTTTTTTTAATTTCAGAAGGGACTCCGCTACGTGCTACTTTTGCTTTAAATTTTTTCAATGCTAAATCAACATTTCCATTTTGAACCACTACTTTTGTCATATTCAGCCCTCCCTTCCGTTTTTTCTAAAATATATTATATCATCACGTTTTAAGCATTTCAACCTTAAATTGTCCGTAAAAATACTAATTAAAGATTAATCTTCGCAAATTTTTACCAATATTACGACCTATTTCAAAAATAAATTCTCCAATTCTAGCTACAGCATTTAAAAATGTAGCTGAAATCGAGCCTCCAATTACTTCAATTAATTCGTTTTCTTTTAATTTCATTTTATCCTCCTTTCTTATTTTTCAAATAATCCACAAAATACCCCTATCGCAAAAAGTGCTATACCTCCAAGGACTAACCAAATTGTTTTTGAACCACCATTTACATTTATTAGTTCATTTTTATTTAACTCAACCAAAAAAACCTCCTTACAACAATTTTTTAATTTTATCTAACAATTTTTCTTTATTATAGTAAATGCTAACATTCAATACAGTATTATCATTATAAATTAAATTTTCATCTAATTTTACCATTATTTCTTGATAAATCAAATTAGAATTTATATCAACACTAGGACTATTAACAGTAATAATTTTTAAGTTATATTTTATATTATTAATTTTTAAATATTTACCATTAGCTATTGTATCAGAGTAGTTATAAGGTATATTTAAAATCAAATTATTATTTGTTATATATCCTTTTGTATTATATACATCATAAAAATTCATATTTAATAAAAGTAAAAATATTATAATTATTCCAAATACAACAATAAGTATTTTTTTATAAATTTTACAATCTATTCTTAGTAACTCTTCGTAACTCATTATTTCTCCTAAAAGTAATTACCTTATCAAAAACATTTAAAATATTTTTATGAGTAATATATATTATTGTCTTACCTTTATATTTTTCTTTAATATTAGCTAATATTTTATTTTCCAAATCATAATCCACTTCACTTAATGCCTCATCTAAAATAAGTATTTCAAATTTATTTAATAAAGCTCGAGCAAGTATAATTCTTTGAGCTTCTCCACCTGAAATATTATTTTTTTCATTATTTATCGTGGTGTTAAAACGCATTATTTTATTATCAACTATTTTATCAATACAGCAAATTTTACATATTTCTAAAAACTGTTGTTCTTCTATTTTTCTTCCAAGTATAATATTTTCCCTAATTGTATCACTAATTAATGCTTCATTTTGATTTACATATGTAATATTCTTCCTTATTGTAGCTCTATTAATATCTTTTAAGTTTTCATTTCCAATGAAAACATTACCAGTATAATCTAAAATGTATTTGTCTAAAATTTTACATAAAGTAGATTTGCCACTACCACTTTCACCTTTTAAACAGACAAAACTACCACTCTTAATATTTAAAGTATAATTATCAAATATTTTATTTTCTTTATTATATGAATAACTTAATTTATCTATAAAAATATTATTATTTAATAATTTATAAATCTTTTCTTTCTTTTCAATATCAACACTTAAAAAGTCATTTATTTTTGCATAACTAGCTTTTAAAAAATTATACTTTGGAATACTATCTATACAATTTTTTAACGGATTATAAAAATATGCTAACAAAGTATTAAAGGTTACCAGCTCTGCTATATTAAGTTTACTTTTATATACTAAATAAAACCCCCAAGTATTTATTATAAAAAAACTTATATCACTAATTATTCTTTTTAAATTATTTATTGTATTTATATTTCTACTAAATTTAAAACTATCGAATAAAAATTCTACTAAACTTTTATAAATAGTTTTTAATCTTTTTTCAACTATATTTAAATTTTTTATACTATTAAACATTGTTATATTTTCTAGTAAAACATTGTTATAATTAGATTCATATTCTAAATTTTGATATACTTTCTTAAATATTAATTTACTTGAAATTAACCCAATTACAAAATATACAAGTAGGCAAAGAAAAAATGCTAAAAATAAACTACTACTTATATTATAAAGTAATGGTATAGAGATAAACATTAACATAAAATCTAATAAACAGCTAATAAAAATCTCAGAAAATAAATTTTTAAGATTAGCTAGTTCATTAACTCTCAACATTATTTCCCCAGCTGATCTGCTAACAATTACCTCTAAAGGGAGATTAAATATATGATTAATAAAATTTACATTTAACAAACAATCTATATTTTTATTTATATAATTTTCTAAATAATCTCTTATATAATTAAATATTAATTTTAATATTAGTGCTGTTCCAAATACAATAACAAAAAATTTTAAATAACTTTTATAATAGTTTAAGGTTATAGCTTCAACCATTATTTGAAAATAATAACTTCCAATAACAGTAAATATTGTTAAAAAAATACTAAATATTATTATATAAATAAATAGTTTTTTTTCATGATAAAATATTTTAATAAACAAATTTAATAAATTTTCTCCCTTTTCAAAAACTGTTATTTTTCTTTTAGGATAAAAAATTAGTAAAACATTTGTCCAATTCTGATAAAAATCTTTTTTAGACTCTACAACTTTTCCTTTTGATGGATCCATTATTACTACTTTATTTTTCGTTATTTTATAAATTACTACATAATGATTATAACCATTTTTTAATGTCAAATGTGCTATCGCTGGTAATTTAATTGCATCATTTTCTAAATTTGGAACCTTTATACCAATTGCATCAAATCCATATTTTTTGCTAGCTTCTATTATATTTAATGCATTTGTTCCATTATTAGTTGTTTTAGTATCTAATCTTATTCTTTCTAAAGAAACATAACCACCATAATTTTGTATTATTGATGCCAAAGAACAAACACCACAATCTTTTAAATCTCGTTGCTTTATAATTTTCATCAACCAAAATTTCTCCCTTCAATTATATACTTTTCATATATAATCAAAATTTCCTTTTAATTTTTCTTTAAATTAAAAAAACTACATAATTGTAGTTAATTTTAACTTTTTTGCAAAAATCTATTTAAAGCTAACTGAAGAGTTACAGGTTCTTTACTAGCAAAAGCAACGCCAGGAATTCTTCCTAAAAATTCATCTATATATTCTAATTTTTTTACATATAATAGTCCTTCTATCTCCTCTTTTAATAAAGGCATTAAAATACCATTAGCTTTTAAAATATAATATAAATTTAAATCTTTATTATTAAATCCTTTAAAATTAATTGTAATAATAGCAACAAGTTCAGATTTTTTATCTTCATTATCTAAATTATTTGCTAACATGCATATTTCTATATTTTCTTGTCTTTCCAATGGTGTAAAAAGCATTTTTTGTAATTGTAAAAGATATGAAAAATAATCTACACCTTTCAAATGCATATTGTTAGCTTTTCTTACCATTATACTGATTCTTTCTTCAAATCTTATATCCTTTAATTTAGTAAATATTTTAAAAAATTCATTTAATATTTCTTCAAAAAATGGAATATGAATAATATCAGTTTTACTATTAACATTTTCTTCTGCTAATATATGAATATATACTTTATTTAAAGCTTCTTCAAACTCTTCTTGTGTTTCTTCATTTTTATTTAAACAAACTAAACCAATTAATGGTTGACTTACTTTGGCATATGTTAAATCCGATTTAGTCATATAAGAAACTGCATCTGCTCTAACTAAGAATTTACCCCATCTAAATTCCATTTTAACATGGCCTTCACCATATACTTCATCATGATAACCCATATAATTACTTTTAAATTTTATTCCTAATCTATTTAAGAATGCAGCATAAATTATATTAAACTCAAAACAAACCGCTTCATTATTAAATAAATTTATTTGATCTACATAGCTCAAATCTTTATGTTTTCGTTTTATATCTTCATCAAAATATTTAGTAAAATATTCTTCATTGTAAGTAAATATTCTACACATTTTAATATATATATAAATTGCTTTTTCTAAGTCATTAAAATCTACAGGTATACCTGATAAAATTGCATCTTCAAGACTTTTATCAATATGTATTTTTTGAAAAAGTGTATCCTTAGTTTCTAAATGTTTATTAATAGCTTCTAAATCAATTAATTGATTACTTTTTATAGTTTCATACTTTAATCTAACAGCATCAGAAACTAAATAGTCTTTTAAAATAGATACATTATTAATAAATTCTGCAAAAGCATAAATCATATGCTTTTTAGGAATACCATCAATAAATTTAATAGTTTCATCTTTACATAAACTTTCAAAATCTTCTATACTCAAATTTATTAAATATAAAAATGATTTAAAAGATACTATATAGATGAAACCATCAATTTTAAAGCTAAACATTTTACCAGAATATTTTTTTAAAAAAGATTCATACGAAATATAATTAATTAGCATTCTTGCCCTTTTTATTTCATCTTCATTTAAAAATGAATTTTTATCTTCTAGTAAAATCATTAAACCTTTACCAATTTCTGACCTACTAAAACACAAAAATTCCGTATATTTTTCGTCCATTACATATCCGATTTTAAAATCACTTGATTGAAATGACAAATAATTACAAGCATATTCAAAATATTTATCATTAGATAATATTCTTTTTAAAAAAATAAATGGAATAGATTTCACACCAACTAAAATGCTTTTAGTTAATGCTAAACTTAAAAAATCCTTTCTACTTTCAAAAATAGTATAATCACTAATTTTTTTAAGATGAGGATTTTTATTTACAAATTCAGTTAAAGACATCTTATTAACCCCCAAACCCCTAATAAAAAAATGTGGTGTCCTCGAAGTGATTCGAACACTCGACCTAATGCGTCGGAGGCATTCGCTCTATCCAACTGAGCTACGAGGACACACAAACATTGTAACATTATTTTTTCTTAATCGCAATTTTAATTACATCGTCATTTATTGTAAATTCTTCAGTTGCTTTTTCATCAAAATTAATATCTATTGCTAATGTTTCTCGCATAATATAATCACTATAATTATTTACTGCATCTTTTACTTTTTCATTTGAATTATAAGAAATAATAATTCTATCAGTTAATTCTAAATCTATATTTTTACGCATTTGTTGAACTTTTGAAATAATTTCTCTTGCTATTCCTTCTTCTATTAAGTCCTTTGTTAATGTGGTATTTAATATTACAAAATTATTGTTTTCCATACCAACATTAAATCCATCTTTAGCATCAATTCTAATATCAACCATTAATGATGTTACTTCCATAGAATTTCCTGCAATATCCATTTTAATTATTTCATTTTTTTGCAATTTTTTAATTTCATCAATAGATAATTTTAATAATTTTTCTTGAAATTCTTTTAAACTGCTACCTAAAGTTTTTCCAACTTCTCTAAAATTAGGTTTAACAGTAAAATTCATATATAATGATGTATCATCTACAAATGTAACTTTTTTAACATTTAATTCTTCTTTAATTAATTCAGTTAACTCACCAATAATCATTTCATTTTTACCATCTAATAAAATTTCTGCTAGTGGTTGACGAACCCTAATCTTATTTTCTTCTCTTACAAATCTACCTATACTAATTAAATCTCTAACTAAATCCATTTTTTCTTCTAAAAGTTCATCAATTAATACTTCATTATATTTTGGAAAATCAGATGTATGAACAGAATAATTACCAGTTAAATTAGTATAAATTTCATCAGATAAGAATGGAACTATCGGAGCCATCATTTGTGATAAACCTACTAAAACTTCATAAGTAGTTTTATATACTGCCTTTTTAGAATCATTTAACTTAGAGCCCCAAAAACGATCTCTATTTCTTCTAATATACCAATTAGATAAATCATCAGAAACAAAATCAGTTAAAGCCTTTGTTACTTTATTTAAATCATATTCCTCATATGAATCAGTAACATATTTTAACAATTTATTATATTTACTTAAAAGCCAACGATCAATATCTTCTCTTTGTGATACAGGTATATCACATTCATCTATATCAATTCCATCAATATTTGCATACATTGTAAAAAAATTATATGTATTTTTTAAAGGATTAAAGAATTTTGAATGAACTTCTTTTAAACCACTAATGTCAAATTTAAGTGGAACCCATACCGGAGATGCATAAGGAATATAAAATCGAACAGTATCAGCACCATATTCTTTTATAGTTGTAAATGGTTCTACAATATTACCTTTACTTTTACTCATTTTTTTACCATCTTTATCTAATAATAAATCATTAACTAAAACATTTTTAAATGGGCTTACACCTTTTACAAAAGTAGAAATTACTAAAAGCGTATAAAACCAACCTCTTGTTTGATCAATTCCTTCACAAATAAAATCAGCTGGAAATTGTGTTTCAAATAAGTCATTATTTTCAAATGGATAGTGATATTGTGCAAAAGGCATAGAACCGGAATCGAACCAACAATCTATAACGTCTTTACATCTAGTCATGGCTTTACCACATTCTGGACACTTTAAATGAACTTCATCTACATAAGGACGATGCAAATCAATAGACTCATCAATGTTTTCGATAGCTTTTTCAACTAATTCTTTTCTTGAACCTATCATTTCTGTATGTCCACAAGAACAAATCCAATAAGGAAGTGGTGTTCCCCAATAACGACTTCTAGATATTGCCCAGTCATTTAAATTTTCAAGCCAATTACCAAATCTTTTTTCACCAACAAATGAAGGATACCAATTAACAGTTTTATTATTAGCAATAATTTTATCTTTAATTTTAGTAACTTCCAAATAATAACTTGGTTTTGAATAATAAATTAAAGGTGAATGACATCTCCAACAATGTGGATAATTATGCACTATTTTTTGCTTTTTAAATAATTTATTATTTTCTTTTAAATATTTAATAACTTCTTTATCAGCATCAAAGACAAACATTCCTCTCCATGGGCCTTCCATATATTTTCCATCTTCACCAACAGGATTTAAATAGGGTAAATTATATTTTTTACCAACGTTTGCATCATCAGCACCAAAAGCTGGAGCAATATGAACAACACCAGTTCCATCTTCAGCAGTTACATAAGTATCGCAAGTTACAAAGAATCCTTTACGATCAACACGTAATTCTGGAATTAATTGTTCATATTCTGTATATTCCAAAGTTTTACCCTTAAAAGTGTCAAGAATTTTAACTTCATCCCCTAAAACTTTTGAAATTAAACTAGTTGCTAATATAAATTTATTACCCTTAGATTCTACTAATGAATAATCATAATCAGGATTAACACACAATGCAACGTTTGATATTAATGTCCATGGTGTAGTTGTCCAAACTAAAAAATATACATCTTCATCTTTTTTCTTCATCGGAACAATAACTGTCTCAACACTTATTTCTTCATATCCTTGTGCTACTTCATGAGATGCAAGTCCTGTTCCACATCTAGGACAGTAAGGAAGAATTTTTGCCCCTTCATAAAATAATCCTTCTTCATAAAACTTTTTTAAAATCCACCATTCAGTTTCGATATAATTATTATCATAGGTAACATAAGGATTCTTTGTATCAATAAATTGCCCCATTTTATTAGTTAAATTTGTAAACGATTCTTCGTTTTTCCATACTGATTCCCTACATTTTTGATTAAATTCCTTAATGCCATATCTTTCAATATCTTTTTTACCATTAAATCCAAGTTCTTTTTCAACTTGTAATTCAACAGGAAGTCCATGGGTATCCCATCCAACTTTTCTTAATACTTTATATCCTTGCATTGTTTTATATTTACAAAAAGTATCTTTTAAGAATTTTGCTACCATATGGTGTAAACCTGGGTGTCCATTAGCAGTTGCAGGCCCATCAAAGAAAACAAAATATGGACAATCATTTCTATTTTCTATACATTTATCTAAAATATCATCTTTAATCCATCTTTCTAAAATTTTGCCTTCAACCATATCAACCGATTCTTTACTTAAACTTTTAAAATCTTTCATATATCCTCCTTCAAAAAAAAGAATGATACCAAAGGAGTGCAAAAGCACGGTACCATCCTTAAATTAACTTAATTATCTTAACGCGATTAACGTAATAGATTACTTCATTCACCTATTCAACTCCTGAGTGATATATATTAGTAATAATTATTCTTTTGCACCAACCAAGAACTCTCTAAAATTATTTTCAAATATACGTGTCTCATTCATAATTTTTCAAGATATTTCAATAATATACCATATTTTAAATTAAGTCAAGCAATGATATTTTCAAT
>CALVXN010000014.1 GCA_944371315.1 uncultured Bacilli bacterium
AGGAATCGAACCTCCACTCTAACCCTTAGGAGGGGCTTGTTTTATCCATTAAACTACGAGGACCCATAAATATATTATCATAAAGTTTTATTTTATACAATTATTGTTTTTTTAGCATTTTATTAACTAAATCTAATATTTTCTTAGTTGATTCATTTTTGTCATGTTGCTTCATATTATCTTTCCATTTTTCAATTAATTTTTCATTATTTATAGTTTTATTAACTGCTCTACATAATCCCCATGGAGTTGTTACTTTACAACCATACTTCTTTTTGCAAATATACCTAGCATTATATTTTTCAGGGCCACCATTTCCAGGAATTAAAATTAATGGCACTTTCATATCAATACATTCTGTTAATGTTGCACCACCAGGCTTTGATATTACAATATCACTTATATTAAGTAAATTATACACATTTTTTACATACCCCAATACCTTGACGTTGTGAGCATTCTTTTTTGCGACATATTTTTTTGCTTTTTCTTCTAGTTTTTGATTATTTCCACTTATAAATATTATATTTATGAAATAGTTTTTTTTAATTAAAGCTTTTAAATAATCAAAAGAAAACATTGAACCCATAGCTCCTCCGCCAAAAAATAAATAGGTTTTATATATAGGATCTATATTATATTTAAAATATACTTCTTCTTTGCTAGCAATATTCTCCATTTTTTTTCGATCAAATGGCAATCCAAATGGATATATTTTTTTACCATCAATTCCTTTTTTTATCATTCCATTTTTTACAATTTCATTTGCTACAATAAAAGCATCTTGAGATTTATGATCTTTTCGCCAATAACTATGAGAAACATAATCAGTTATAACTGTCATAATTAGTGAATTTGTAAGACCAATTTTATTGTAGTAAGAAATAATATTTCCTCCAAAAAAATGGGTTGATATTGTTAAATCTGGATTAAAATCAACAATTTCTTTTCGTAAGTTTTCATTATCAAATAATCTTTTTACTAAACGCATTTGATTCATACTAGCTAATTTATTATCTGCTAAATCGTAAATAAAACTAAAAGTTTTATATAAACTATGTTTTGTAATCACATCAAATAATTTTATACTTGTTTTTCCTAAAAAATTAGAATATTTTCCTACATCTAAAAGTTTTATTTCATAATCACTATGTTCTTTTATATAATCATTTATTTTTTCAGCAATTGACTTGTGTCCCGATCCATATAAGGCATAAATAATTAAAATTTTCTTTCTCATATTTAATTCTCCAAGTTAATTGTAGCATACTAATTTATTAAAATCTATAAACTATATTAATTATTTAATGCATAAGTTGTGTTATTATTCTGTTTATTTAGGTAATTAAATCTTGCATTAATAATAAAAATCATTCCTATTATAACCAAATAAAAAAATAAAATTCCTGTATATTTTTCTAACATTTTTTTCATTTTAACTACCTCTTCTTTCTTACAAATTAAATTTAACACGAATATTTGTTTGTGTCAATTATTATATTAAACAAATGTTTGACTTTTTACAAAAATTATAGTAAAATGAAAATGGAGGAAAAAATGGAAAAAGCTTTAACATTACGACAAGAAGAAGTTTTAACATATATTAAAAAATATATAGCTGTTCATGGATATCCACCAGCTATTCGTGAAATATGTGCTGGAGTTGGTTTAAATAGTCCTGCAACAGTATTTGTTCATTTAAAAAACTTAGAAAAAAATGGTTTAGTAAGATCTACAAACAACAAATTTAGGTCTTTAGAATTATTGGTAGATAATGAATATATAGATAAAGCAGAAGATGTTATAAAGGTTCCCTTACTTGGGAAAATTACTGCAGGAAATCCAATAACCGCAATTGAACAACCCGACGAGTATTTTGATTTACCTGCGTCATTAGTTCCAAAAAATGGTGAAGTATTTACTCTTCATGTAAGTGGCGAATCAATGATTAACAAAGGAATTTTTGATAATGACTATGTAATAATTAAAAGACAAAATGATGCTAAAAACGGTGATATAGTTGTAGCAATGACAGATGAAAATGAAGTAACATTAAAAACATTTTATAAAGAAAAGGATCACATAAGATTACAACCAGAAAACGATACAATGGAACCATTAATATTTCCAAATATAACAATTTTAGGAAAAGCTATAGGTTTATATAGAAAAATATAAAAAAAGAATTTCATAAATAACTTGAAATTCTTTTTTCTATCTTACAAAAAATATTATATAACTTAAAAATGCTATCAATAGTATTAAAACAATCCAACCATTTATCATGTCTCGTTTTTGACTTTTGCTTTCAATACCAACAGCCATAGCTGCTAAATATCCACCAATCAAACCACCAATATGAGCAGTTAAGTCAATTCCTGGTATTAATAAACCTATTAATAAATTCAATATTATTATTGGTATTAATTGTTGTTTTATTGCATTACTTAAATATAAACGATAATGATATCCAAAATAAAGTAAAGCTCCCATTAAACCAAATATTGCTCCACTTGCTCCTGCGGATATAATATTAGGTTCACTAAATGTTAATGATAATAAATTTCCACAAATTGCACTAATAAAATATATAAATAAAAACTTCCATTTACCTATAAACGTTTCAACTTGTGTTCCTAATGCTACTAATGAATACATATTTACTAAAAGATGAGCTAAACTTACATGTAAAAAAGCACTTGTAATTAATCGCCATATTTCACCATTTTGAACTAATATTAAATTATTGCCACCAAATGATGTTATTGAGTTAACATTAAAAGATAAAAAATTTGAACTATTTATTGCAACAATTAAATACATTATAAAACATATTGCAATTATTATTTTTGTAAAAATAATTTTTTTAGGAGAAAATACCTTACTAAATATTTTATTTTCTTTTTCAGTTTTTTCATTAATATCATTTGTTACATTAATAATTAAATCTAATCCATTAGTTGATTCAATTAATTCATTACTTAAATTAGGGAATATTTCCTTTAACTCAGTATTCTTTTTTAATTCACTTAATGAATTAATTTTTATTGTTTCTATATTTTTTTCTTCATCGTATTTAACCTTTGAACTCATGTCTAGGCATATGTTTAATGCATTTATTTTAAAAGACAAAGTTTTTTTCTTTATTTGTTTAATAATATGTTGCATTTTAAATATATCAAATTTATATTGCTCTTCATTTATAATTGAATTACTACTTATTCTTATTACTCTATATGGTCCATTTAAATTTTCTAACCATATTTCATCTTTTACCCCTTGAACATGTATTGGAGAATAATTTTCTTTGGTTACAAAATAATGAACTAAACTCATCATTATTTGATCATTTTTACGAATCATTACTGAAGTCATAAACATCTCCTCGTTCTTATATTTTACAATAAATCATATAATTAGTAAAGAGGTGATAACTTTGCTAATTATATTTTACACTTTAGTAATTTTTCTATTATTATTTCCTATATTTAAAATTATAAGTTATGATTTACTTAACAATAATACTTGTTTTTTATTACTAACTAATTATATTTTAAATATTGCTGTTGCTTTATTTTGGGGTTATTTTAATAATTTATTATTTAGTGTGTTATTTTGTTTTATTTTAAGCATATTTGCCATATTACTAATTAAAAACTTTAAAAAAATTCTCGGTTTTTATCAATTATTATCTATACCCTATCTATTAATGATTTTATTTTCATCCGTTTACATTTTAATTTTGTTCATCCAAAGTTTTTAAATAACGTGAAAATTCTTTTGGAACATCTTCTTCAAATTCTAATACTTTATTTGTAATTGGATGAATAAATTTTATATATCTTGAATGTAAAAATTGGCCAAATTCATCACTTTTTTTATTGTTATAAACCGGATCATTATGAATTGGATAACCAATATATGCTAAATGCACCCTAATTTGATGAGTTCTTCCAGTTTCTAATACTAATTTTATTAATGTATTTTTAGGATATTTTTTTAAAACTTCTAAATGAGTAATAGCTTTTTTACCACCACTAGCTACAGCCATTTTTTCAAAATTATCTTTACTACGTTTTATCGGAGCATCAATTGTAGCTTTTTGAGTTTGTATTACTCCATCTACCAAAGCTATATATTCTCTATAAATTCTTTTATTTTTAAAATCATCACTTAATAATTCATGGGTTTTATTGTCTTTTGCAACCAACATTAAGCCACTAGTATCTTTGTCTAATCTATGAACAATCCCTGGTCTAAATTCTTCTCCTATATCGCTTAAATTATTAGTGTAATACATTAATCCATTTACTAATGTATTATCATAATTTCCATTACCTGGATGAACTACAAGTCCACTTGGTTTATTAATAACCATTAAATATTCATCTTCATAAACTATATCAAGTTCCATTTTTTTAGCTTTAACAGTTATAGGTTTTATATATCCTTCTTTTATTTCTATTAAATCATTTAATTCAACTTTATAACTACTCTTTACTTTTTTATTATTTACAAATATAAAATCATCTTTAATCATTTTTGTAATATTTTCTCTACTTATTTCAGTTTTTTCAGCTAAATATTTATCGATTCGCACGCCTTCATTTTGTTCTACTTTTAGAATCATGTTTATCTTCCCCCTTTATTATTGCATATATTAATAAAATAAAACCAATCACTATTGCCATGTCAGCTAGATTAAAAATAGGAAAATCATAACTACCTAATAAAATTTTAAAATAATCTATAACATAACCATATATTAATCTATCAACTAAATTTCCTAAAAGACCGCCATAAATTAAACTAAATGCTATTATATTTCTAAAATTATTTTTGAATTCTTTTTCATAAAATACTAAAAAAGCTAATGCTATTAAAGATATACCTATTAATATAAATCTATATCCTTCAAACATACTCCATGCTGCACCTGTATTATAAACTTTTGTAACATAAAAAAAATTAGGAATTATAGATATTATTTTTCCTATATAAAATGTTTGATCTATAATTATCTTTATTAATTGATCTATTATTAATATAAATAATACTATTATTAAACTTTTTTTCTTCATGGATATAATATATCATAAATATCATTTATTTACTAGTATTACATCTGTTCCTATTTTAGCTATATCATTATATGTAAAATTTATTTCACTATTTTTTAATACTTTTTTAAATATTTTTTTAGGTTCAGCAATAAAACCAATGATTTTTCCCTCATTATTTACTTCAACATCAACTATTCTTCCTAAATTAATGCCAGTTTTAACACTAATAATATCTTTATTTTGTAATTCACTTAAAAACATTTTCTCACCACTAAATTATATGTATTACAATTTATTTAATTAATTTACGAACATTATTTATAGCACTTTTTTCAATCCTAGATACTTGGGCTTGGCTAATACCTAATTCTTCCGCTATTTCCATTTGCGTTTTTCCAACAATAAATCTTTCTAATAATATTGATTTTTCCCTTTCCTTTATTTTTAATAATGCCTTTCTTAATGATATTAACATATCTTTATCACTATTTTTCTCTTTAGTATCTGCTATTTGATCAAATAAATAAATTGTATCTCCACCATCATTATAAATCGGCTCAAAAATACTAGTGGGATCTTTTAGTGCATCTAAAGCAAATGCTATTTGATATTCTTCTATTTCTAATGCTTTAGCTACTTCTGCATTCGTAGCTTCATGTCCATGAGTAACCATATACTCATCTTTATATTTAATTATTTGGTATGCTAAATCTTTAATACTTCTACTAACTCGCATTGCAGTGTTGTCTCTAATATATCTTTTTATTTCCCCAATTATTAAAGGAACTGCATAAGTGCTTAGTTTTAAACCATAAGATAAATCAAAATTGTCAATTGCTTTTATTAAGCCAATTACTCCAACTTGAAATAAATCATCTAAATTAACATCCTTATTATTAAATGATCTTAATATACTTAATACTAATTTTAAATTACCATTTATTAATTCTTCTTTTGCTATTAAATCTCCATTTTGATATCTAATAAATAAATGAGTCATTTCTTCATTAGATAACACTTTAATATCATTTGTATTAATTCCTGTTATATCTACTTTATATTTTGCCATTAAAAATTCCTTTCAAACAAATATTGTCTAAAAGGAAATTATTTTATTCATTTTAAATATTTTTTTGATATTCTTTAATTAATTTTATACTCTTTTTAATTATTTCGTTTTTATAACTTTTATAATCATAATAATTTGGAAGTTCACAGTCAAATATTTCTTCTAAAAAAACATCTTTATCGTTTTCTAATATTCTTGCTTGAAAATACTCATAACTTAACATTTTTGAATATACATCAATTATTAATTCTTTTTTAAAGTCTCTTTTAACTCTAATATTTTTATAATCTTGTTTAAATGATTCAAAATCACTATTTAATAAAGTTATTGTATTATCACTTAATTTTTGATTTATATATTCTTCTTTTATTTCATCCCCACCCTTATTAATTTTTATTATTTTCTTTAAAAATTCATCTTCCTTTATAATTATTATTTCTGTTAACCAATATGAAAAATATGGCTTAATTTGTAAACCTTCAAAATAATTCTTATAATCTGTTATTTCTCTTTTTTTAATTTTTATTGAATCTATTCCATTAGTTATTGTTATCAAATTGTAAACCTACCTTTGCTCATTAATAATCATAACACATTTTCTCGTATTTTCCCACGTTTTTAAGAAAATACTAATAATGATGAGAAAATGAAAACGGTGATAAAATGAAATTTGAACGCCTTAAACAAATTAGGGAAATGCAAGAACTAACACAAAAAGAATTAGCAAATATTTTAAATGTTGAAAGATCTACTTATGCCGGTTGGGAAACAGGAAAAGATACCATACCTTTAAGAAGATTAAATAAATTGTGTGATTATTATAAAGTTAGTATTGATTATGCTACTGGTTTAACAAATGATTCAACTTGTTATAAAGTTATTGACATAGATGCTAAAACAGTTGGTAAAAATCTTAAAAAATTAAGAAAAAAGCATAATCTTGTGCAAAAAGATATTTTTATTCCCCTAAATACTACTTCATCTACTTATTCAGCATATGAAACAGGTAAAGTTTTAATAAAAACTGATTTTATTTATACCATAGCTAAAGAATATAACTCTTCAATTGATCAATTAGTTGGTAAGAAAATTTAATGCATTAATTGCTTTAATTTTTTTACCACTTTTTTTTCTATTCTAGAAATATATGATTGACTTATTCCAAGCATTTCTGCAACTTCTTTTTGCGTATATTCTAATGTATTATTCAATCCATATCTTAAAGTCATTATTTCTTTATCCCTAGGATTTAATGATTCTATTTCTCTATTTAGTATTTCTTTATCTACTTTTTTTTCATATTCATTTGGGACTAACTCTGCATCAGTTCCTAGTATATCTTCTAAATGTAGTTCATTCCCTTCGCTATCATAATTTAGTGCCTCTTCAAGAGATACTTCTGTTCTTTTTTTCTTATTTTTTCTTAAAAACATTAATATTTCATTACTAATACATCTTGATGCATATGTAGCTAATTTAATATTTTTATCAACTTTATATGTATTTATTCCTTTAATAAGTCCAATTGATCCAATACTCACTAAATCTTCAATGTCATAAGTTGTATTTTCATATTTTTTAGCTAAAAATACCACTAATCTTAAGTTGTGCTCTATAAGTTTGTTCCTTGCGTCTTCATCTCCTTGTTGTGCCTTTATTAAATATGCAAGTTCTTCTTCCTTAGATAATGGCGGTGGCAATTTATCCGTTGCTCCAACAAAAAACACTTCATTATACTTGACTTTTAAATATTCAATTAATTTTCTAAACATAAATCCTCCATTAATTTATAATTTAATAAACAGTCGCTTCCATTTAAATTTATTTTCTCAGGTATTTCTCCCACTAAATAATTTTTATATATGTGATTGTTTATTTTTATATATTTTATACTAAAACAACTTATCAATCCTTGATATCCTACTGCTTTATAAGGAACATATATAGGACTTCTTATATTTATATATGGTATTAATTTTTTTTTAGAAATTAAAATTACATATTTTTTAGTTATTGGATCTTTTAATTTATTACCAGTATCTAAAAATCCATTACATATTAATTCTTTATTATTTTTAAAAATAATTTTTATTTGATAGTTATAATTATATGTGCTTTTAAATTTTTTATGTTCTCTTACATATATAAATAATATTACTGGAGCAATTAACAATAAAACTAAATAATTTATGCTAAATCCATCAAAATAAAATATCAATCCGTCTTGTTTATAACTAAACTCTATACTTAAAAAATATAAAAATCCTCCAAGAATAACACTACACATATATAAATAAATGGTGTTTGTAATAAAATATTTAATATTTTTATAACCAAATGCTATTAGAAGCATTATAACACTTGTTAATATTTTAAACAAAAATAATATTATTTGTGGTAATGGCAAAAATAGTATTATTAAAGATATTGCTCCAACTAAAGCACTAAATATTAATCTTATAAATTTTTTATGTCTTTTTAACGTTATATCGACTGTCATCATTAACAATAAATCATAACTAAAATTTAAAATAAATACTAAATCTAAATATATTTTCATTTTAATCACAATATAATTGTATAAAAAAAAAGCAACATTTTTTGTCGCTTTATAAGTTTATAGTTTAAAAATTATCGCTTCTTAAAAAAGGTGGTATTTCATACTCATCATCAACTGGTTGTGGTTTACTTCTTCTTTTTGGAACATCATCACTAAATAATGCTTGTTCACCCACTTCTTCATCAAATCCAGTTGCTATTACAGTAACTATAACTTCATCAGTAAGATTTTCATTTTTAATAGCACCAAATATAATATTTATATCTGAATTTGCTGCTTCTCTAACAGTTTCTACTGCATCTTCTATTTCAAATAGTGTAAGATTTTTTCCACCAGTTACATTTACTATTGCATTAGTTGCTCCTTCTATTGTTGCTTCAAGTAAACTATTAGCTACTGCTTGACGAGCTGCTTCAATTGCTCTATTTTCCCCAGCATTGCATCCAATACCAATAATTGCAGTTCCACTTTTTTCCATTACGGTTTTAACATCTGCAAAGTCTAGATTTATTACTCCAGTTACAGCTATTAAATCTGATATTGATTGAACACCGCGATGTAAAACATTATCTACTTCTTTAAATGCATCTTCAAAACTTGTAGTCTTATCAATTATATCTCTTAATCTATCATTTGGAATAATTATAAGGGAATCTACATGTTGTCTTAATTCTTCAAGACCAACTAATGCATTTTCCATTCTTCTTTTTCCTTCAAATCTAAATGGTTTTGTAACAATACCTACTGTTAATGAGCCCATTTCTTGAGCAATTTCTGCTATTATTGGAGCTGCTCCAGTTCCAGTTCCTCCACCTAAACCACAAGCAACAAACACCATATCTGCTCCTTGCAAAGCATCTTCAAGTTCTGTTTTACTTTCTAATGCTGCCGCTCTTCCAACTTCAGGATTTGCTCCAGCACCACGACCACCAGTTATATTTTTTCCTATTTGAATTTTATTAGGGCATAATGAACTATTTAAAACTTGCAAATCAGTGTTTACTACATAAAATTCAACACTTTTTACTCCTTCTTCTATCATTCGGTTAACAGCATTACATCCACCGCCACCTACTCCAACTACTTTTATTTTAGCAATTTGATCCATCTGTAATCCATTCATATTCATTCTCCTCAATTATCAAAAAAGTAACCAAATAATTTTCCTAATATTGAATTTTCAGAAATATTTACTTTTTTATGTATTCCGCTTAATTCTTCTTGTTCTTCAATACTGAATATTGAAAAATCCCTATTTCTCAATTTTAATCTACTATCATAATACTTTATAAGTCCTATTGCAGTAGCATACTTATTGTGTCTAGCACCAATTTCTTTAACCTCACCTATAACTGCATTTTTAAATATATAATCAACTACATTTTTAAATTCTGCCGTTTCTGTTACTCCCCCTGTAACAATTATATAACTAATTTCTTTTTTTGTTAAGAGATTTATTTGTTTTTTTGCTAAATTTAGTATTTCTTCTAATCTACTCATTACTATTTCACTAGCACTATATTGGTTTATTTTTATTTTATCGCCATTTTTGTCTTCTACAATTATAGCTTCATTAGGTTGAGCCATATTTTTATCAGCTAATGCTATTGTTTCTTTAATATATAAAGCATCTTTTCTATTTATTTTATACACATACCCCAAATCATAATCAATATTATCTCCTCCCATATCAATAACTTCTGCTGCTGTAATAATCCCTTTATTAAAAATTGCAACAGTTGTTTTAGAAGCTCCGATATTTATTACAGCACCAACTTCATTACTATTTTTTTTATCTTTAAATTCATAATAATCTCCTAGTGAATTAATAGTAACATCAACTACTTGAACATCTAATTTTTCCAAACAATTTATAATTGGGGTAACATTTTTCTTAGGAACTGTAACAACTACAGCTTTTACATTTAATTTTTCAGCATGCATAGATAGCGGATAATCAACTACATTTGTATCATTTATTAAAAATTTTGTAGGCAATATTGTTACTAATTCTCTATTATCTAATACTTTATTATATACTGCTGATTGTAATGTTCTTATAATATCATTACTTCTAACAACTTTATCTTCATTATTTATCGATGTATATCCTTCACTTAAAAAACATTCAATACCATTGCTAGGAACACTTACGATAACTTTTTTGACTTTAATTCCAATTTGTTCTTCTGCTTTACTAAATACATCTTTTAATGATTCAATTGCACTTTCTGGATTTATGATGAAACCTTTTTTTATTCCTCTGGCTGGTGCTTCAACGCAAACTAAAATGTTTAGTTTTCCTCGAACTATTTCTCCAACTACAAGTTTAATGGTATGATTTCCTATATCCAAACTAGCAATTATTTTGCGCATTCAATACACTTCCTATATCTTCTAAATAATTATATAAAAAATTAAATAATCACGCAAGTTTTTTTCTCGTGTAAACATAATCATTTTTTAATAATTATATTTTTGACAAGCTATAACTCATATAATATAATGAAGAAAACAAATAGTTAAGAAAGGATAAATTTTATTTGTTAGCGCCAGGCCTTTGGGTGACGAGGATAACTATTATCGAAATATTCGGCGGATATAGTTACGGTTTAGTTTAATCGTTAGATATATTTAAAAAAGCAAAATCAAAATTGTAACAAAAAATATATCATAGACACTTTTTTGTATGGAAGGAATTTTTATTTATGTGTGGAATAATTGGATATATTGGGAAAGAAAAATGTATCCCTAAAATAATAAGTGGTTTGGAAGCATTAGAATATCGTGGATATGATTCTGCTGGAATTGCTTATATTAAAAATAATAAAGTAATTATAAAAAAAGAAAAAGGAAAAATTATTAATTTAAAAAACAATTTAAATTTTGATGAAGAAACATACTTAGGTATTGGGCATACTAGATGGGCAACACACGGAGAAGCGAACAAAGTTAATGCTCATCCTCATAATATTGGTAAATGGACTATTGTTCACAATGGAATAATAGAAAATTATGCTGAGTTAAAATTAGAATTATTAGATAAAGGATATACATTTAAATCAAATACTGATACAGAGGTTGCTTGTGCAAAATTAGATGATCTATATAAAGATGAAAAAGACATTTTAAAAACACTAAAAAAAGCAACTACTATTTTTAAAGGTTCATATGCTTTTGGTATTATTTGCAGTGATGATTCAAGTAATTTATATGCAATTAGAAATACAAGTCCATTAATAATTGCTACATCAGATGAAGGTAATTTTATTGCATCAGATGTCCCAGCAATACTAAATTATACTAATAAATATATTTTACTAGATGATTGTGAGATTGCAAAAATTAGTAATAACTCTATAAATATTTATAACTCAAGTTTAGAGGAAATAAAAAAAGATATACTTACTTTTGAAGGTTCAATGGAAGTTGCTGCTAAAAATGGATATGAACATTTTATGCTTAAAGAAATAAACGAACAAGACAAAGTCTTTAAAGATACTATAAATTTTTATTTTGATGGAACTATTGATTCATTAAAAAACAATTTTAGTTTTCTTGATAAATATAAAAAAATTGATATTGTTGCATGTGGTTCTGCTTATCATACTGGATTAATCGGAAAATATTTAATAGAAAATTATGCTAATATACCAGTAAATGTAGAAGTCGCTAGCGAATATAGATATAAAAAATGTTTTTATGATAAAGATACTTTGGTAATTTTAGTTTCTCAATCTGGGGAAACTGCTGATACACTTGCAGCACTTAGAAAAGCCAAGGATGATAATATAGATACTTTAGCAATAGTTAATGTAATTGGAAGCAGTATTGCAAGAGAAGCTGATAAAGTAATTTATATTAAAGCCGGTTGTGAAATAGCTGTTGCTACTACAAAAGCCTATACAGCACAGCTCGCAATATTTAGTTTAATTACCACATATCTAGGGTTTATAAACAAAATTATTGATGAATATGAATTAACTAATTTATTAGATGATTTTAAAAAAATGCCTAAAGAAATTAAAAAAATTATTGATGATTATAAAAAATATTTTGATATTGCTGATAAAATATTTAAAAATAAACAAATATTTTTTATAGGTCGTGGAATAGATTATGCTATTTCAATGGAAGCAAGTCTAAAATTAAAAGAAATATCTTATATAAATAGTGTTGCTTATCAAGCCGGTGAATTAAAACATGGAACTATTTCTTTAATTGAAAAAAATACTCCAGTTATAGCTATTGCAACAGATAAAAAATTATATGAAAAAACTGTAAGTAATATAAAAGAAGTAAAATCAAGAGGAGCAAATGTAATATTAGTTAGTAATCAATTACCAGATGATAAATTCTATGATGATTTGATATTAATACCCCAAATTCATCCAATTTTAGTTAGTATTCTTACTATTATTCCTCTACAATTATTAGCTTATAAAGTTGCTAAAAATAATAATTGTGATATTGATAAGCCTAGAAATTTAGCTAAATCAGTTACAGTTGAATGAAACTTTTTTAAATAAAATTTATTTTAAAAGACAAAGTGGCTCAAAATATGAGTCACTTTATTTATTACTTTTTAGGTAATTGAGGATTTCAGATAATCTACTACTTTCTTCCTTATTTTTTAACATTTCAGCATTTTTTAAACTTCTAGCTTTTATTATTTCATCAATTTGTTTATACATTCCAAAACCAGCTTTTAATAATTCTTGATGGACCTTTTCATAATCGGTTTCTAATAATTCCGAATCACCTACAATTCTATATTTTGCTGGTCTACTACCATTAAATCTTATTTTATCTATCAATTCTTTTTCAAAATTTATTTCAAATACTTCACAAACTTCTAAAATTCTTTTTAATACAAAATGTAATTCCAAAGGAACACCTTTAACATTTTCATCTATAATTTTTAAAAGCATGTTTTTATTCATATTAACATCCCCTTTTTTTATGAAATATTATTTTACTATATTGTTTAAGAAAATAAAAGAAAAATAAACATAGTTGCTTGACATAAATTTATTTTAAAAATATAATCACCTTATCAGGAGAATTATTTATTATGAATGAAAAAATACAAGAATTAATTGAATTATGTGAAAAAGAAAACATAAATATAAGTAAAGAACTAATAATTAAGCTTGAAAATATTGCAAAGTCAGATATAAACATTATTAATTTATTATTAAGACTAATTACTGAAAAAAAGATGAATTTATTAGTAGATATTTTTGAAATAATGATTATGCATCAAAATATATATGATTGTGTTGAAGCTATCAAAATGTTTAAAAATTCTAATTGGGATGAAATGATATTTGATATTTTAACTACGCAATATGCTGTTTCTCGTGGTTTATCTATAAATGGTGCTAAAATATTATTGGAAAACAAAGATATAAACGATTACAAAAAAAGACTTATACACTCAATATTAACTAATAAAAATGCAATTTATTATCGAATTTCTCTAAGAGAAGCTAGATTATTAATTGATGTTGAAGATGAAGACCTTTTACAACAATTATATAAGACTTTAACTAATCCATTAGCCATACAAAAAGGAATTGCACTGAGTGGTGCAACTTTACTTAAAGATTGTAGTGATAAAACAATACAATTATATATCTACGAATTATTAAATAATAAAATAGCACTAAAAAATGAAGTTGCATTATCTGGTGCTAGATTATTATCTCAATTTGAAGGAAAAAATTTAGATACTATAGAATCATATGTTGCTAAAAATTCAAATTTAACAGAAGTTGGCATTACTGATCCTAAATCAGAAAATACAGAAAAAAATAGTAAGTTAATTTATGCTCAAGCAATCTATTATTTTTTAACTAATAAAATATTGGTAGATAAAGACTTGGCTATAAAATGTGCTAATTTAGCATTGAATGCTAAAACATCGGCTGATATATATTATATGAGAACTATTTTAGGTAATAAAACTGCTATTGAAACTAAAATTGCTTCTGATTTAATCAGTGTTATTGATGAAAATGCAACAAGTAAATCCATAGTTGATAATGAAAATGCTAATGCATTATATTTTAGATTTTGTTACTACTATATGGCACTTAGCCAAATTATTAGAGATAATTCACTAGTTGATGATGTAGAATTAAATGTTTTTAAAGAATTAGAAAATGTTCATTTAATTAAATTACAAGAAAAAATGGATAGTTTGATTCAAGAATTAATGAAAAAATTAGAACTTCAAAATTCATTAATTACACCTACAACAAATGATTCTAATTTAACAAGGAAAAAGCCAGAATAATTTAGTTAAATTTAATTTGACAACAAAATATACTTATTATATAATATTTTTGCAAGTTATTTAGGCAGTGTTATATTAATTTATAATGTGTTTAAACCTTAGGAATAAAGTATCTAGGACTGCCCTAGAAAAATTAATTTAAACTCCCTATAACATTAATATAATCAATAAATATTTTGCAAATAAAACGAAAGGAGATTTTATGGCAAGATATACTGGACCAGCTTACAAAAAATCTAGAAGACTTGGTTTTTCTACATTAGAAAATGGCAAAGAATTAGCTAAAAGACCATATGCACCAGGACAACATGGACAAGATCGTCGTAAAAAATTAAGTGAATATGGAATTCAAATGCAAGAAAAACAAAAAGTAAGAATTCTATATGGATTAAATGAAAAACAATTCAAAAAGACTTTTGAAAAAGCTTCTAAAATGAAGGGTATTGCTGGGGAAAACTTATTAGTTTTACTTGAAAGTAGATTAGACAATATGGTGTATCGTTTAGGAATGGCAAGAACTAGACGTAGTGCTCGTCAAATTGTAAATCATGGTCATATTTTAGTTAATGGTAAAAAGGTTGATATACCTTCATACATTACTAAAGTTGGAGATGTAATTTCTGTCAAAGAAAATTCATTAAACCATCCTGCAATTATTGATGCATTAGAACAAAATAAAACCGTTCCTGCATTTTTAGAAATGGATAAGCAAAAATTAACTGGAAAATATCTTAGAACTCCAGAAAGAAGCGAACTTAATCCAGAAATTAATGAACAACTTATTGTTGAATTCTATAACAGATAGTAAATATAAAACCAAGGCATTAATTGTCTTGGTTTTTATTTGGCATAAATACATTTACTGATACATTATCATTTGTTATATTTTTTAATACATTATTCAAAATGTCTTTATCTATATTTGAAATTCTTTCTTTTAAATCAGTAATTATTTTTCCTTCATTTATTATATCATCTTGTATTTTCATACTTACGGTTTCAATATCATCATAATCAAGTATTAGAGTTGCTAATGTTGCATTTTTCTTTCTAATTATGTCTTTTTCTGATATTTCAAGCATATCAATTTTTTCTTTTAAACGTTTTATTACTTCATCTTTATAGTTTGTTGTAGCACTTATGGTAATAACTAAATAATCTTCATATATATCTAAAGTGGAACTTAAACTAGTTACAAGTTCTTTTTCAATTAATTCCGTATAAAAATCACTAGTTGGGCCAAAATTAATATTTAATATTAACCTTACTAATATTTTTAAATCTAAATTTTCTATATTTTTAAACTTATTTAATGGAATTTTTAAAGAATACTTTATTTTAGGATAAGAAACATTTACATTAGTTTCACTATATTCTACTGTTACTTTTTTAGGCTCAGTTTCATCAATTATTACAGGTTCAATATATTCTTTAAATTCTTTTTTACTTAAATTTTCCTCAGTTATTTTAGCCATTTCATATGGATTAAAATTTCCAGTTATAATTAAAAACATATTTTTAGGGTGATAAAAATTATCATATACATTTTTTATATCATCTAGTTCAATTTTTTTAATATCTTCAACTTCTCCGGTAATAAGATTTCTATATTTGGATTTTTGTAAAACTGCTTTTAAATTATTATAAAATATAAGTGAATATGGATCATCGTTACTCATATTAGCTTCTTCAATAATAATTCCTTTTTCTTTGTTGATCATTTTTTTAGTAAAATAAGGATTATAAACATAATCAAGTAATAAATTTAAATTTTCATTTTTGTTTCCTGTTGCAAATACTATGTATGAGGTCCATTTAAATGTTGTAAAAGCATTTGCATCTCCCCCTATTTTATAAAATTCATCATGAGCAGTTGAATTTTCATTTATATTAAATTTTATATGTTCTAAAAAGTGAGCTACTCCATTTGGAACTTCATAAGTTTTTTTACCAACTTTAAATTTAGTATGAATAGAACCATATTTAACTGATAAAGTCATTAAACAACTATTAACTTTTTCATTTACCCACATATATATTTTTAATCCAGTTTTTGTTGTATATTCGTATATTTTTTCATCTAAACCTTCCAAAACTATTTCTTTCATAGTTATTCCCCCTTTCCTTCTAAAATAAATACCGTATTTAGCTTTAATTTTTTTGATACATTTACTACATCTTCTTTAGTTACCTTTTTATACATTTCTTTTCTTTCATCAATCATTGGGAAATTATCAAAATAATTAAATACATAATTGTTTAATAGTGAAACATTATTATCACATGCAAAATCCAAAGACATACACATATTCATTTTAGCATCGTTTAATTCTTCTTCACTAAATTTTCCTTCATTCATCTCTTTTAAACATTTTTTAATTAAAGTAAGTGCTTTTTTAGTATTATTATTATCAAGTGATAAATGTATAGCTAATAAATTATCATATTTCATATACATACTACTAATGCTATAGCATAAACTATTCTCTTCTCTAATTTTTTGATATAGCTTACTTGTTAATCCACCATTTCCAAATATATAATTAAATACTTGAAATACTATGTGTTTTTCATTATCAGTTAAATTATTTATATTATATATAACAGTCATATTAGCTTGAATATTGTCGGATTTTTCACTAATTATTAATTCTTTTTTCTTTATTTTATTATTTACATATAAGGGTATTGGGATATTATTAATATAACGATATTTAAAATGTTTTTTAATTAAACTAACTGCTTCATCCATATCTAAATTACCTATAATAAAAATATCACAAACACTATTTTTTAACATTTGTTTATACATTTTATATAAAGAAGATGGCGTAATAGATTTAACCTCTTCTACTGTTCCATATAAAGAAAAACTACTTGGACTATATTCATCCATAGCTTCAAAAGCTTTCTTCATACATAATTTAAATGGATTATCACTTATACTATTTATTTCTTTTATTAATCTTTCTTTTATAATATTAAATTGCTTTAAATCAAATTCTTCATTTACTACATTTGGTCTTTCTATTAATTCAAAAGGTAATTTTATTACTTCTTCTAAATAATTTTTATCACTGATAAAATTAGGATTTATAAAGTCTGTTATGAAGTTCATTATTAACATCTGACCTGTTTTTATATTGCTTCCATACAAACTAGTTTTGTATAATTCTTCAAATTTAATTATTAAATCTTTTCTTTTAGGATATTTTTTTGATGTTTCACTTAACATATCAATTAAAAAAGTTTGTTTAGCCAAATCTTCTTTTATAACTGGACACCTAAACATTATTTCCATATGCGTAGTTTTAAATTTATCTGTTTTTATAGTATGAACATTAAAAGAATTACATTTGTATGTCTTAATTTTCATTTTGCACCTCATAATTATTATGTTTTATTTTTAAATATTTATTATATTCACTTAAACAATAATCATCAGTCATACCAGCAATATAATCTAAAACTATTCTTTCTTTTGTATTTTTTTTGTATTCTTCACTTAAATTATTTAAATATGATTTAATAATATTTGAATCTCTATTATCATTTTTTAAATCTTCAATATATCTATTAAATAATGTATTTAACATATCTTTAATTTGTTTATGTTCTTCTTGAGTATATGCTTTATAATAAATATTTTCATAATTAAACTTTTTTAATTTTTCAATACATTTAAAAATATCATTACTCATTTTTATATAATTTTTTCCTAAACTATTTTTTATTATATCCATAGTTATTGTGTTTACTATTTCTTTATTAGTAGTTCCTAAAGTATCTTTGATATCATTAGGTATATCATCATAATTAATAACTTTTAATCTAATTCCATCTTCAATATCTCTTCCTAAATATGCAATTAAATCACTTATTCTAACTACACAACCTTCTAATGTCATTGGTTTTAATTTTTTTACTGCTCCATTAGTTTTATAACATTCATTATATTCCTTTAAAAATTCTTCCTTAGTCTTTTTTACTGGATAATATTCATTTTGGGCAATTTTTCCATTATGACACATAATAGCATCAAGTGTTTGCAAAGTAATATTTTTTCCATTACCATAATTTTCAATGAACATTAATAACCTTACACTATGAACATTATGATTAAAATATCCTTCATTTGCTTTTAAACTAATTTCATTTAATATAGACTCACCGACATGCCCAAAGGGAGTGTGTCCTAAATCATGTCCTAATGCTGCTGCTTCTATCAAATCTTCATTTAATCCCAAAGCTCTTCCTATTGTTCTAGCTATTTTGCTTACATATTGCACATGTATCATTCTTTTAGTTAAATGATCATTTTCTTTAAAAGAAAATACTTGAGTTTTATCACTATATCTTGTAAATGCTAAACTATAAATTATTCTATCAATATCTCTAAAAAAAGGTGTTCTAAAATCACTATTTGTTTCTTTTAAATATATTGCATCATCATCTTTTGTTGCCCATTTACATAAATATTTATTATGATTTAACATATTTTCATACATAATTATCACCTATATAATCATAACAATTATTGAAATAAATGTCTATTTTTGATTGTATATTTTTACCATATCATTTAATAAAACTACAATGTTTACATAATTCTTCAATTTTTTTATTATTTTTAAATCCATTCAACATATTTTGGTATTTGAAAGTATTAATAATATCATTAATGTTATCTACAAAAATATTTCCTAATTTAATTACTCCTAATGTGTCCAAACAACATGGAATAATTGTTCCATCAGCTAAAATGCCTATTTGATTTTTTAAGGCATAACATTTTCCTTTATCACTGTAATAATTATTATTTAAACTTGGCCATATAAATTCATCATCAAAGTCAATAAAAACATTTTTTTCTAATTTCATATTACCATTTATTTTGACATTATATTTTTTCTCTAATATTTTTACTATTTCATCTTTATATTTAGAATTTACCCATAAACGATATGAAATATATGTTGTATTTTTTAATTTATCTACAACCAAAAATATATCATTTAAATAATTAATTAAACTTTTTTTATATTTTTCATTGTAACTATGTAATGAAATATTTAATTGACGAATATTTTTATTATTTTTAATATTATTTATTAAATAACCATTTGTAGTTATATTTACATAATAATTATTTTCTACTGCTAAATTAATAAAATCATTTATTAATGGATGAATTAAGGGTTCACCTAAAACATGAAAATATAAATATTTTGTATGACTTTTTAATTTATTTAATACTATTTGGAATTCCTTTGGACTCATAAATTTATTAGGCCTTTTATTTTTTATACAAAAATCACAATTTAATGGACAATTATTAGTTATTTCAATATAAACTTTTTTATACATAATACCTCCTAATAAATTATATCATACATGTTTATTTTAAATAAAAAATAAGTTATAATAATATTTATAGAATTGAGGGATTTTATGGCATTTATAGAAGTTAAAAATTTATGTAAAATATACCAAATGGGAGAAGTTAAAATAAAAGCAATTGAAAATGTAAATTTCACTATTGATAAAGGAGAATTAGTTGTTATTTTAGGACCATCTGGAGCTGGTAAAACAACTATTTTAAATATTTTAGGAGGAATGGATTCTCCTAGTAGTGGATCAATAATAATTGATGGAACTAATATTTCGAAGTATAATTCTAAAGAATTAACTAAATATCGAAGATATGATATTGGATTTGTTTTTCAATTTTATAATTTAGTTCAAAATCTTACAGCATTAGAAAATGTTTCTTTAGCTAATCAAATTTGCAAAAATCCTAAAGATGCTAAAAGGTCTTTAAAAGATGTTGGCCTGGCTGATAGAATAAATCATTTTCCTGCTCAACTATCAGGTGGCGAACAACAAAGAGTTTCTATAGCTAGAGCCCTTGCGAAAAATCCTAAGTTATTATTATGCGATGAACCAACCGGAGCATTAGATTCTAAAACTGGCAAAAAAATAATTAAATTACTTCAAGATACTTGTCATAAAACTAACACAACTACCATTATAATTACTCATAATGCAATAATTTCTGAAATAGCTGATAAAGTTATAAAAGTAAAAAATGGAACAATTGAAAGTATTAATATTAATAAAAATCCTAAAAAAGTTGAGGAGATTGATTGGTAATGTTAATATTTAAAAATGCTTTAATAAAAATTAAAAAACAATTTGGAAGATTTTTTTCACTGATTTTGATAGTAGCTATTGGAACTGCTTTTTTTGCTGGTGTTAGAGAAACATCATCCGATATGATTAAAACATTAGATTCATATTATGATAATACAAGCTTAATGGATTTTAGAATTGTAAGCACTATGGGATTAACTGATGATGATGTTTTAGCTTTAAAAAATTTAGGCTCTAATTATTTAGTAGAATATAATTATTCATATGATACATTAGTTGATGATGATGCTACAAAAATTATGGGATTAACTACTAATATCAATAAACTTACTTTAATTAAAGGAAATTTACCTCAAAATGATGACGAATGCGTTGTATTAGATGGTAGCTATAATATTGGGGATGTAATAAGCATTGACGATTCCAATTATACGGATTATATAAAAAATAATACTTTTAAAGTCGTTGGATTAGTAGATAGTAGCATGTATATTTATTCAAATTTAGGAAATACTACTATTTCTGATGGAAAATTAGATAACGTTATATTTATAAATAAGAATAATTTTACTTTGGATTATTATACTGAAATATATATTATGGATAATAATGCTAAGGATAAAACATCTTATAAAGATGATTATAAAGAAGAAATTAAGATTTTAAATGAAGAATTGGAAAACTTAGCTCCAATACAAGAAACTAAAAGATATGAACAAATAAAAACAGAAGCAATGGAAAAAATTTATGATGCACAGGAAAAAATAAATAAAGAAAAAAATGAAAATGAAAAAAAGTTTGCTGATGCAAAAAAAGAATTAGATGATGGTCAAAAACAAATTTATGATGGTCTTCAAGAAATTGAAAATGGCTTTGCAGAAATTGAAACTAAAAAAGCTGAAATAGAACAAGAATTTATTAATCAAGAAAATACTTTAAATGATTCATTATATAAAATTAATGAAAATTTAAAACTATTTAATATAAATACTGATAGTATAGATAATTCTATAAATGATATAAATATTAAGATTGATGAAATTAGTAATTTATTACTTACATTGGACCCTACAAGTGAAGATTATGCATCTTATAATAGCATTTTAATACAACTAAAAAACATTTTAGATAATTTAGAAAAAATAAAGGATGGATATAGTTCTTTAGAAAGTGGAAAATTAGAATGGAATAATACTTATAATGAAACAATAAATACATTAAATGAAAACAAGGTTTTATTGGATAATAAGCAACAAACTTTAAATGATGGTTATAATACTTATTATATTAATTATAATAAATTTCAAGAAGAATTAAATAAAGGTTATAAAGAAATAGAAGATGCAAAAAAAGAAATTAATAATTTAGAGAAACCAGAATGGTATTTATTTGATAGAGAAGATAACTCTGGATATGTAACATTTTATGAATCTGCTACAAAAGTTGATTCTATATCTGCTGTTTTTCCAATATTTTTTATAGCTATTGCATTTTTAATGTGTTTAAATACTATGACAAGAATGATAGAAGAAGAAAGAACTGAAATTGGTATTTTTTCTTCGCTTGGAATTGGAAAAGCAAAAATTATATTAAGTTATATGATATATGTATTACTTGCAACTTTAATAGGTATTTTTATTGGTTTATCAATAGGATATTCTTTAGTTCCTAGAATTTTATATATGGTTTATAATTCTGCATTTATTATTCCAAAATTAAATACATATGTTAATATCCCAGTATGTATTACTATTATAGAAGTGTGTATTTTAACAATGGTTATTGTTACAATATATACAGTTAATAAATGTTTTAAAGAAGCTCCAGCAATTCTATTGAGGCCATTAAGTCCTAAAGGTGGTCATAAAGTATTATTAGAAAAAATAAAATTTATTTGGAATAGATTAACATTTTCTTGGAAAGTAACTTTTAGAAACCTTTTTAGATACAAAAAAAGAATAATCATGACTTTAATTGGAATTAGTGGCTGCACCGCCCTACTTCTAACTGGATTCGGTATTAAAGATAGTATATCAAAGATTACTGAGTTACAATTTAATGAAATTCAAAAATATGATTCTATTTTAACATTAAAAAATGAAACGGATAATATAAACAATGATTTAAATTTATTTTTAAAAAAATATAATATTGAAAATCCTTTGTATGCATACATGGAATCTATGACTTTTTATGCTAATAACAAAAATATTAATGTTTATACAATAGGCTTTTTAGATAATAACATTGATACATATTTTAATTTAACTGATTTAGATGGGAATAAAATAAACTTGGATAATAGTGGTGCTGTAATTACTCAAAAAATGGCTGAACTTTTAGATGCAAAAGTTGGAGATACTATAACTATTAGAGGAAATGATAATGATATATATATAATAAAGGTTAGTAATATTACTACAAATTATGTAAATAATTATGTTTATATGACTAAAGATTATTACGAACTTGCTATAAAAAATGTTAATTATAACGTTATTTTTGCCAATATAAATGATTTGGGATCTACTTTAATGGATAGTGATTATTTTACAAGCATTCAATATAGTAGTGATAGTATTAATATGCTAAATGATATTTTAAACAGCATGAATAATATAGTATTTTTGATAATTGGCTTTTCATCATTTTTAGCAATTACTGTTCTTTACAATCTAACAACTATTAATATAAGTGAAAGACTAAGAGAAATTGCTACTTTAAAAGTTTTAGGCTTTAATAATAAAGAAATTTCTATGTATGTTTATAGAGAAACAATACTTCTAACCATTATAGGTATTATTTTAGGTTTAATTTTAGGCATAGGATTAAATTATTTTGTTTTAACTGTTGCAGAAATTGATGAAATTGTATTTTTAAAAGATATTAAATTATTAAGTTTTGCTTTAACATTTATTATTATGATAATATTTACAATTGTTGTTCAAATTATGACATCATTTATATTAAAGAAAATTGATATGATAGATTCATTAAAATCTGTTGAATAAAGCAAAAAAACACAAATTATTATATTTACAATCAAAGTAAAATAAATAACTTGTGTTTTTTTAAACTTATATTTTATAAAATACTTTTTTCTTTTTTTTAAATAAACTAATTATTATTAACAGCACAATACCTACACCTAAATAAATAAAACGTATGCGGTCTCCTGTTTTAGGATTTTCAACTTCTTCATTGCTTATAGTAATGTTTACCTTGTTACTTTTAAATTCTTTATCATTAAAAGAGACTAAAACATCACTAGTAATATTTTTTTCAATAGTTGGTATTGCAATAACTTCTATTGTTGTTTCTTCATTTGGTAATATTGTTATATTCCATTCCAAAAAATTGTCATTTAATGTTGCATTGCCTATATCTTCCAACTTTAAAGTATTATCAATTACATCTTTAACTAAAACATTTTCTAACACGACATCACTATCATTTTTTATTTTTATGTAATACTTAAAAGATTGTCCTACTTTGATTACTGTATCACTTATTGACTTTTCTACAGTAATTTTAGGTTCAACAAAGGTTATTGTTTTATTAGATTCAGAAAGAATAACATTATTCTCCTTTATAGTAACATCATTGTTTATAACATATCCATTTTCCAAATTTGAAGCATATGCTTCAACTACTATTTCTTTGCTTTCATTTTCATTTAAAGACTCAAAATCCCACTCTAATACATTATCATTATTTACACAATTCTGACAACTTACAATTACCAAATTTTTATCAAAACTACTAATTACTTTTAAATTATCAGATTTAGCTTTTCCAATATTAGATATATTGAGTGTATAATAAAAATGTTCATTATTTAATACTTTATCTTTACTAGTTGTATTATTTACAATAATTATTGGCTTTGCCATATTAACCACATTATTAAAATCATAATTCTTATTTTTATATGATATAGAACCAGTATTTTTTATAATATCATCTTTATTATCAATAACTTTTACATAAATCAAAATATCTAAAGATTCGTCAGAAATTAAATTATTAAATGTAAATGTAAGATTGTTATTATCATTATTAAATTCTAATAAATCAGAATCATAAACTACATTAACCAATTCCAAATTACTAGATAAATTATTTTTCACAATTAAATCATCTATTGAAGAATTTCCACTATTACTAATATGTAATTTATAATAATATTCATCCCCAATTTTTAAATTGTCTTTACTAGATTCACAATTTAAAGTTACATCAAAATTTGTAATACTATGAGATAAAGTTTGTTTATTTTCTTCATTTAAATAATTAACAGTTGCAGTATTTAATATTGATACAAAAGGTTCAGGCTTTACAGAAGATTTAACTTTAATTGTATATTTAATTACTTCTTTAGGTTCTATATTATTACCTTTCCATGTTATTGTGTTTCCTTCAATTATTCCGCCATCAGAATCTAATATAGTTAAATGTTCATCAACTACATCTTTAACAGTATAATTGCCACTAGATATTTCACCATCATTAATAACCGAAATTTCATAAAAAAATTCTTCTCCAAAATTTATATCATTTCCACCAGTAGAAATAATTGTATTAATAATATTTAATACTGGTTTTTTAATTAAAACATTAATTACACTATTTTTATCTGATTTTAATTGTTCTTTAACAGTTATAATATTAGTAATTTTCGTATTATCAACAGTATCATAATTAACTTTAACCTCTACTTCATACTCTTTTATCTCATTAGGGTTTAAAGCAAATTCATTCCATGTTATAGTTTGTCCATTAATATTTCCATTATCTGATACTGAAATAATAGTCAAATTTGAATCTATTATATTTTCAACTAGCAAATTATTACTAGAAGCATCACCAGTATTTTCTACAGTTATTTTATATTTAAATGTTTCTCCAGGTATAAACTCTGTTTTATCAACATTACTCGTAACCACAACATTAGAATCAATTGTTACTACTGTATTATTATCACTAATAGTCTTTTTATTTTCTTCTGTTAAATAAACAACATTATTTATATTTGATCCAGCAGTAACATCATTTTTTAATTTTACTTTAATTGAAAGATTTTTTTCTTGACTAGCATCAAGCGGATTTAAATTCCATGTTATGGTTTGTCCATTAATGTTTCCATTATCACTTACCGAAATTATTTCTAAATTAGAATCAACATTATTTTTTACAACTATTTCATTACTATTTATATCACCATTATTTTCAATATTTAAAATATATTCAAATTCTTCGTTTGGCTTAATTTTGTTTTTCGAAGTACTAGTATTAATTATCAAATTAGAGTCTTTAATATTTATTTCAAAGCTATCTTCCATAATCTGATCATTATAATAAACTATTAACTTATTATTAATTAATCCTAATTCAGAATTTTCTTTTGCTTTTGCTTTTACTAAAATAGTTTTTGTTTCCTTTGGTAAAACCTCATCAAATATAAATTTTAAGTTACTATCCGTCCCAATATTATTTTCACTAGTTCCCAACGCTATTAAATTTTCATTTATTATGTTTTCTAAAACAACTTCTTTAGCCACTCCTTCTCCATTATTTTCTAATGAAATTGTATATTCAAATTCTTCATTTGGCTTAATATCTTCTTTATTTAATGATGCACTAACCAACAAATTTGGATATTTTATATTTAATATATTGTTATTACGCAAAATATTGCCATTTATATCAGATTTAACCTCTGTTATTGTTGATTTAACATTTTCACTTATACGGTTGTCTAATTTTGCCTTTACGTAAAGATATTTTTGTTCATTTTTTCTAATACTGCTAATATTCCATATAACTTTATTACTTTGTATATCACCACCAGGTGCATCTAATACTAATATTTCATTTGGAAAGCTAAATTCTACATTAACTTCATCTGTTGCAGTATAACTAACATTAGTTAAAGTTATTTTATAATAAAATTCATCACCCAAATTTACTTTGTTTATAAATTCACCATCATCTATGCTTGTAACTGAACTTAACTCTAAATTTACTAAATTAGTAGGCACTAATTTTGGTGCAGATGGTTTAAAACTCAAATTATAATTACTATTATCAGTAACCTCAAATACAAATTCGGCATATTCAACTTTTGAACTTTCACTAGATGAAAATCTTTCATTGGAAATTACTCCATAAGATATTTTAGAATCGTCCATCATAAAATAATCTTCTTTAAATCTATTTTTAAAACTCCATGATATCAATCTCATACCTGTAGTATTAAAATTTCCTTCTACATAATTAAAAGAACTATTTTGAGATAATTCTACGTATGTTACAATTCTAACTAATATTTTTTTTTCACCATCAGAGCCAATAGAAACCTCTTCATATTTTTCAAAATTATGAATATACGATGCACTTACATCATCAATTTTTTTAAATTTATATACACCAATTATACTAATTACTAAAAAAAAGATACAAATAACAATTTTATATTTTCGTTTCATACACTCACCTATTATAAGTATACATTAGTATAATTAATTAAACAAGAAACAAATTACAAATATTAATTAATAATTTGTGCATTTAAAATAGATGTGTGACATTTATTCCAATTTGCCATTAAAATTTCATGAACCGATAATGTGGTAATAAGGCTGAGCATCAGCAATAAATAGCTAAAGCTATGGTCAGCCTACCACATTATCCCTAAAATT
>CALVXN010000015.1 GCA_944371315.1 uncultured Bacilli bacterium
CTTATATAAATTATTATAGCAATTAAAAAAGTAGATCACATTCTATTTTTGTGTCTACTTTTATTTTATCAGTTCAACTTTTTTATGCTTCTTTTTTACTTTTATTTTTTGTAAATCCATAATGTTTTCTTATTTTTTCTTCAATTTCATCACGTATTTTAGTATTTTCCTTTAAAAATAATTTAACATTTTCTTTCCCTTGGCCAATTTTTTCACCATTATATGAATACCATGCCCCTGATTTATCTACTATTGCTAAATCACTTGCTAAATCAATAATTTCGCCTTCTTTTGATATTCCTTCTCCATACATAATATCAACTGTTGCACTTTTAAATGGAGGAGCAACTTTATTTTTTACTACTTTTATATTTGTTTTGTTACCTATTATTTGATCTCCCATTTTAATTTGTTCACCACGTCTGACATCTAAACGTATTGATGAGTAAAACTTTAAAGCTCTTCCACCCGGTGTAGTTTCTGGATTTCCAAACATTACTCCTACTTTTTCTCTTAATTGATTTATAAATATTGCTGTTGTTTTAGTTTTATTCATCGTTCCTGATAATTTTCTTAATGCTTGTGACATTAGTCTTGCCTGTAAGCCAACATGTGAATCTCCCATTTCTCCATCAATTTCTGCTTGTGGAACCAATGCTGCTACTGAATCTATTACTATAATATTTACTGCTTCACTTTTAACTAATGCATCACAAATTTCCAAAGCTTGTTCTCCGGTATCTGGTTGACTTAATAATAAATTATTAATATCTACTCCCAAATTTTTAGCATACACTGGATCTAATGCATGTTCAGCATCTATAAACGCTGCTCTTCCTCCAGCTTTTTGGACTTCGGCTATGGCTTGTAATGCTACTGTTGTTTTACCACTTGATTCTGGCCCATATATTTCTATTATTCTTCCCTTTGGATATCCGCCAACACCTAATGCGACATCTATTGCTATTGATCCACTAGATACAACATCAACTTCTATATGTTCATTATCCCCAAGTTTCATTATTGCTCCAGCTCCAAATTGTTTTTCAATGTCTGCTAGAACTTGTTCTAAAACTTTATCTTTATTCTTTTCATCTTTTGTTGATTTCATGTTTCCTCCAAATTTACTCTGATACAAGTTAATTTTAATATACTTCATTTTAAAAGTCAACAAAAAAATGCAAACATTTGTTTTAATCTTTTGGTTTAAAAATTAGTGTAATTAAAAAGGCAAAAACTATAGCTGCAACTATTGCTGCTGATGATTTTGTAAGCATGCCTGTAAAAATTCCTAAAAATCCTTCTTCATTATACCCTTGCATAGCAGATGAATATAAAGTATGTCCAAAATTTGATATTAAACTTGTAGCACCAGCTCCAAACTTTTTTATTAAGTTATCATATATTCCTAAAAATGATAAAAATGCTCCAATAGCTGTATAAATACTAGTAATGTGTCCTGGCGTCAATTTGGTATTATCCAATATTATTTGTGCAATAGCACAAACACAACCAGCAAATAAAAATGCATTTAAAAAATTCATTATTTTACCTCCAAACTTATTGCATGAGCAATTGATGGTATAGTTAATTTTTGATTGACTAGCGTAACTGAATGCAAAGCTCCGGTAGCTATAATAAGGATTTTTTTATATTTTTTTGAATTTAAAATTTTATTAAATAAAACTAGTGGAAGACATACTGGGCCACTTCCCCCAGAATATGTTTCTTGACTATCTAAAAAGAGTTCGCATCCTGCATCCATGTATTTTTTTAGACAAACATTATAATTTTTTTCTAAATATTCTTGAAAAATTTTACCACCTACACAACCTAAATCTCCAGTTAAAATTAAGTCATAGTATCCAATATCTCTATTTAACTCTTTTAAATGCATCATAAGAGTAGATGCTGCTGCAGGTGCCATAGCTGCTCCTAAATTATTAGCATCTGTTATTCCCATATCTATTGGAGTTCCTATTGTTGAAGATTCTATTCTTATTTTACTTTCTTTTTTACTTAAATATGTAGCTACCGCACCAGTAGTTGTAAATGTTGCTGTATGTGGTCTTGGTGCTCCATATTCTACTGGATAACGGAATTGTTTTTCTGCTGTAAGATTATGACTGCTAGTAATTCCTAGTATTTTTTTATAGCTTGATAAAACTAAGAAATTACTAGCAACTATTAGACTTTCAACAAAAGTTGCACATGCAGAATATAATCCTAAAAATGGGAAATTATACTTTTTAGCATTATAACTTGTAATTGCTATTTGATTGGTTAAATCTCCTCCTACTAATAAATCTATATCTGAGTTTTTTAAACAATTTTTTTCCATTATTTTATCTATTACTTCACTTTGCATTTTTATTTCTGCTTTTTCAAATGTTTTTTCATTAAAATAATAATCATTCATACCAATATTGTATTTTTTTAAATGACTTTCTTTTTCTAACGGCCCCACTAATGTGCAATAATCATTTAAATATATATTTTTATATTTTGAACTAGCCACCTAATACCACCCTCACAATTACTAATATAAATGATGAAATAATTCCATAAAGAATTACTGAACCCGCCAATTTAAAAAAATTTGATCCTAAACCAGTTATTAAGCCATCTTTTTTATAATCTAGTGCACTACTGGTTATACTATGGGCAAAACCTGTTGTAGGAATTATTAACCCACATTTACATTTATTTACCCAATTGTCAAAAAAACCTAATGCTGTAAGTAATGATGCTGTTCCGATTATTATTAAACAAGTCCATGTTCCCGCTTCAGTTTCAGATAAATAAAAAGATTCTTGCAATATATAAATTAAAAACTCTCCAATAAAGCCAATCGTTCCTCCAACAAAAAATGCTAAAGCTATATTTCTTAATTTTGGTTCTTTCGGAGTATGTTTTTTTACTAATTTTTGATAATCTTCTTTTGTCATATTGTTCACCTAAAATTATTATGGGGTGTTTTTAATTACATATACATATATGTTCGCATTTTTTGTAAACTTCTCGATTCATATCTTGATACCATTACTTGAGTTATTCCTAATTTTTTAGCTGTTTCGCTTTGCGTTAAATCTTCATAGTATCTTGCAGTTATAATATCTTTTTCTAAATCATTTAAGGAATTTAAACAATCTTTTAATAACAGTTTATCATCTTCACTTATTACTTCTTCAATTGCTATTTTTTCTTGTAAATTTCTTTCATCTTCATATTCTTCATCAATAGATAAAACACTTTTAGCACACATTAACGCTTGATTAATTTTTTCTTCTTCAACTTCTAAAAATAATGCTAGCTCTTGAATAGATGGATTGCGCATTAATTTTTGTGCCAATAAATTCTTTCCTCTTTCAATCATTTTCATCAATTTTACTATATCTTTTCCTATTTTCATATTTTTATTTGATGCTATCATATACATTTCACCATATATATATTTATAAGCATAGGAACTAAATTTTGTTGTTCCATCTTCACGATAATTTTGAAATGCTTTAATAACTCCTAATACACCAGCTTGATATAAATCTTGTTTTTCTACTCCATAAAATTGCTTAGATATTTTCCATATAAGTCCTACATTGTCTGATACTATTTTTTCTATTACGGAATCCATTATGCCACCTCTAGAAGATTAAATGCAAATAATTCATTTTTTATTTTGCTTATTTTGGTCATTTTTAATTTTTCTTTTAAATTATTATTTACTTCACACATTCTTATTTTTCCTTTATTATTTTTTATAATTCTTTTACTATTTAATAAAGCATCTATCCCATGATTATCAATATCTTCTAAAAAATACATATTATATACAACATATTTTATTTTGTGTTTATTTAATACAGGATTTAAATAATTATTAATTTTATATGTTGTTTTTCTATTTAACTTTCCTCTAAGTCTAACAAATAATATTCCTTGATTAAATTCTAGATCCATTTTTAACATTAATATCACCTTACAAATTAAATATAGAGTAACTTTTTTTATTTTTAAACATCTTCGACAAACGATTTCATTTTAAGACAAAAATAAAAGTGTCAACTTGACACTTAAATTTAATTTAATATTTTCTTTATTTTTTCTTGGGCACTTAGCACGCTTTCACCATTTGGTTCCATAACATATAATTTAGTATTTTTGTATGTATAAGTTGTTTCGTAAGCATCGCTTCCATTTAGTGAAATTGTTTCAATATTCCATTTGCTATTTTCTTGAATTTGCTTTTTAATAAATTTTGTTATTTCTTCATCTGTTATGTTAGTTATGAATTTATCTTTTAAGGCATCTAACAATTCAGTATATTTAGTTATCATATTTGGATTCATGGCTTTATTTATCAGTGCTTCTAAAATTATTTCTTGATTTTCTCCTCTTATTCTATCTCCTAATGCAAATGCTTTTCTTTCTCTTGCAAAAGACAATGCTTTTGGACCATCTAAATAATTTTCGCCTTTTTTAAAATAATAGCCGTCTTGTGATGTAAATTCATAATTTGAATTTATAGTAATTCCATCAAATGCATCTACTATATCAATAAGTGATGTAAAATTTACTTTTATGTAGTAGTTTATATTAGTATTTAATAATTCTTCTACTGCTTTAACAGTTGTTTCTATTCCATAAATTCCAGCATGTGTTAGTTTATCATATTCATTAAATTTTGGTAATAAAACATAATAATCTCTAGGTATTGTTGTTAATAATATTGTATTAGTATTTGGATTTACAGATATTAAAATATTTACATCACTTCTTGATACTTTTGTTATACTCCCGTATGTATCAATTCCAGAAATTAATATATTAAACGGATCTTTTGTTACATCAACAGAGCTTCCGATTTTTTCTATTTCAACCTCAATATCTATTTGATAAATTATTTCTAATTTTTTGTATATTTCACTATTTTCTTCTTCAATTATGTTTAATTGTGCATCTTCTAAAATTATTGCTTGGACATTTCCATCTAATAAATTATTTAATAAATTTGTTAAATCATCAATTTCTACACTCTCATAATTTATCTTATTTTTCAATCTTTTTGTAGCTTCATTTAATCCTTCATGTTCATCTGTATTTAAATGTCCAATCTTTTTATTTTTTATATCATTTAATTCTTTTATGTTATTATCTTTTAATACAACTATATTATAATTTTCTGTATTATATGAATTAAACCCAAATTGTTTTAAAAAATCTATTGTATTTAATTCATAAGTTATACCTATTGTCATAAATATAATTAAAATTAGAGAAAAAAATATCCCTAATGCATTTTGAATTTTACTTTTTACTAATAATAATTTAATATTTATTAAATCAATTATTACAATTAATGCACTTAATACTAAAAAGTATTCAATCGGTAAAACCCCGATAAAATATATTAAAAATAAAACGATTAAACTTACTATTACTAAAAAAATTGCCAAATACTTTGTAAAATTTATTTGTCCCTTTTTCTTCTTACTCATAATATCCCTCACGATAATTATATCATGTTAAAATAATTTATCATCAAATTTAAATTTAATTTACACTATTGTTTTAAAAAAAAATAAAAACCCCTAAGGGCTTTTAAATATTACTTTTTAATATCGTTAGTAAATTAATACTAGGTTAATATCAAAAATAATCATGCACATAAGTAATATTTGTTGTGCATAGTTATATTATTTACTGATTTTTAATTTTTATAGTTCCAGTTTTTTCTAATTCTACTTCTTCTTTTCGATAATTTAATGCCATACCTATTGTAAAAGCATAAGCTAAAAAATAAAACCATAACATTAATATTACAATATTAGCTAAACTACCGTAAAATGTTGAATAATAAGCTATATTATTTATATAATATGAATAAATGTATGTAATAATAATCCATGCAAAACTAGTAAATAATGCTCCATACCCAACGCTTTTACTTTTTATTTTTTTATTTGGTGCTAACGTATATAATATTTTAATGAAAAAATACATTATTAACCAAGTAATTGGCCCTTGTAATAAATTTATTATTGTTGTAACCTTTTCAGTAATACCATTATTTAAATTAACATAATTAAATAACTCTACAATTTTGTCGCCAAAAACTGGTATTATTAACATGAAAATAAATAATAAAACTAAAAAGAATGTCATTATAATTGCTTTTAATCTTCTTTTAAAAAAACCGCTTTGTTTTTCACCATATATTGTATTTGAAGTAACTATTATGGATGCTGGCCCATTCGATGCTAAAAAATATCCAACTATAATTACCAAATAAAAACTTAAACCTGATAAGTTATTATTTGGAGTATTTAGTAATAATCCTGCTATTTCTTTTGAAAAAGCATTAGACATAAATTCAAACAAAATATCTGTTGATAAATTTAATGCTGCAGCTCCATAACATATAAGAGTTATTGTAGGAACTATTGCTAAAACAAAGAAAAAGGCTAATTGCCCTGGCAATATAGCCATTTCTGGTCTTTTTAATACTTTTAAAAAATTATCAAAAAATTCTTTTAAATTATTTTTTAACTTCCTTTTCATTTTTTTGACTTTCCTTTTGTTTTTTCATATCTTCAACAGCTTCATTTAAAGCATCTTCAATAGTTTTTATATCATCATCTATCATACTATATCCAAATTCTGCGCCATATTCATATGGTAATTTTTTTATTTCTTTATTTAATTTATGAATATAATTAGTTATTTGTTTTTGATTATATCCAACTAAGTAAATTACAAATTCATTTCCATCAGTTCGCATTATTTCGCTATTATCTAGTTGAGTTTTAACTAATGTGTTAGCACAAGCTTTAATTTGTTTATCTCCTTCATTATATCCTTTTAAATCATTAATTTCTTGAATTTTATTTAAATCTACTACTATTATAGTTTGCGGATATATTGTGTTATTATTCCATGTATTTATATTTTCATTTAAGAAGTTTCTATTTTTTAATGATGTTAATTGATCTATAAACTTCATTTTGTCTTCTCTTTTTATTTTTTTAGCTATTGCTATTTTTTTGCTTTTTTTAATAATTATTAAAGTTATTACTACTCCAATTAATATAATATATAATATATATTCTGCAATTTTAGTTATTACATTTCCACTTTTTATTGTTTCATAATGGTTATTTAATCCTTCAATTATAATTTCTTCTTCATCTAAGTAATTTATATAATTATTTAATAGCTTATATAATGCACTATCAGTTCTTACTTTAAATGAATATTCTCCATTTATATATGATTCATATCTTATAGTATAATTATCTAATTTATTCTCTTGATAATATGAGAATGTATTTTTATCTAATAATATATACACATCCTTATTGTTTAATTTAAATAAGTCTTTTGTAGTGCTAAATGTTTTTATATCTACATCTTTTATATTTTTTACATAATCATATAATTTACTACTTTCTTGAACATATACTGTTTTTCCTATTAATGAATTTATTGATTTTATTACTGTATTATTATCTCTTTTAGCTACTATAACATATTTTATATTTATTCCATTTGTAATATTATAATTATCTGTAAAATTATAATAATTAAAATATAAATCTATTTCATTTTTATTTATTGCTTTTTCAAATTTATTAAAATTACTGTATTTTTTAAAATTAAAATCGATATCTGCAAAATCTCCGAATTTGCTTAGATATACTGCAGCAATTCCACCATATTTTCCACCAATTATTACTTCATAAGGTGATGCATTTACAAAACCATAGTTATAAGTAACACTTTGTAATGAATCAATTTCTGTATCACTTATATTTAGAGATTTTGTGAATGTGTTAAATAATGAATTATTATACGCTTCCTCAAAGCCATCCCAATTTGCATAATATTTTTTTAGGACACTGCTTAGAGTATCATTAGTTGTTTGTAAAGTATAATATATATTAATATCACTAAAATGATATAAAATCTTATAGTTATTGCCTAAAATAATATCAATATATTGTGTTAATGGCAATATCATATAATTAAGGTTTTTGCTAAATTCGCTTAATAATTCATCAGATGTTTCGTATTGTGTAAAACTTACATTTGATGTGTTTTTAATATACGTTGATGTATAGCTCATATCTTTAGATAAAATTCCTATTGTTTTTCCATTTAAATCTTGTGAAGTTGTAATTACTTCATCATTTTTGCCTACTAATACGTAATGATCTGTATAAAATACTATATCATTTTCATTTAATTCATTTTTTACGTTAAAAGTTATTCCGCTTGGATTACTACCAATATTAAATGTAATTGGATTAATTTTTAAGCCATATTCTTCTTCAAAATCTTCTAAAAATGAATAAAAAACTCCTTCGCCATTTTTTCCAAAGACATTCGCATTATTAATAATATTTAAATTTTGAATAGTATTAATATTATCATTTATCCAATTTCTTTCTAATACTGTTAATTTATTTTTATCATTTAAAATAAAATATAAAATTATTGCTAATGCTATAACTACTAATATACTTGCTATTATAACAATTACACTTTTTCTCTTTTTCATCACTACTCTTCTTCACTTTCTACTGGCATGTTGTTATTCCATATTAAACCACTTCCAGCTACATTTTTAGCTCCCATTATGGTAAATCCTTCGCTATTTTCTGTTGATTCACAATTTAATGTCATATTTATATCATAATAGCTTAATATTTCTTCACTAAATTTTTCTAATGATGCTGCCGCTTTACTTTCTGCTTCAACTAATGAAGTATCTCCAACAAATGAAATATTAATGTAAATTATTCTTCCTTTTGTAGTAAATTCTACAGATTCAATCATTTCATCAGTTTCTAATTCTGTTTTATAATCACTAACAAAAGATTCTGATATAGGATATTTATCTATATCTTTTAATCGATCCCCATAAACTGATTCGCTTCCTCCAAAAAAATATGATACTGTTACACAAATTATTGCTATTAAACATATTATAAGAATAATTCCCAATACTATTAAAACCTTATATTTACCCCATAATTCTTTTATTTTATTCAAACTATTCACCTCGTTTAAGTAAGTTAATTATACTACATATTATTATTTTATTGCAAATCATTTAAAACTTCTAATAATTTTTCTTCATTCCATATTACTTTATTTAATTTCAATGCATCTTGATATTTACTTCCAGGATTATCACCAACTATTACTATATCTGTGTTTTTTGATACTGATTCACTTATACTAGCATTATAGCTTTCTAGTTTTTCTTTAATTTCTTTTCTTCCCATTTTTGATATTGTTCCAGTTATAACAAATTTTTTACCACTTACTAATTCATTAACTCCAGCAACTTTTCCTTTATATTTCATGTTTATACCAATTTTTTTAAAATTTTCTATTAATTCTTTGTTATTTTGGAAATATTCTACTACACTGGTTGCTGTTATAGAACCAATATCTTTTATACTTTCTAGTTCTTCTTTTGTAGCTTGCATTAAAAAGTCAATGTCATTAAAATTACTTGCCAATATTTTTGCTGTTTTTGTTCCTATTTCTTTAATTCCTAAACCAAATAATAAACGCTCTAAACTATTATCTTTAGATTTTTCAAGATTTTCAATTATTTTGTTAACACTTTTTTCACCATAACCATCAAATTCCATTATTTTTTCTTTTTTATCTTTTAAACTATATAAATCTTCAATACTTTTTACAAATCCTAAATTGTATAATTCTTCTACTATTTCATCCCCTAAACCTTCAATATTCATCGCATCTCTTGATACAAAATGAATTATTGATTCAATATTTCTTTTTGGGCACGATGGATTTACACAATAATAATCAACTTGACCAACTTTCTTTTCAATTGGTTTGTGACACATAGGACATTCTTTAATCATTACAAATGGTTTTTCGTTTCCAGTTCTTCTTTCAAATTTTGCTTCAACTACCTCAGGTATTACATCACCAGCTTTTTTAATTGATACTATATCCCCAATCATTAAATGTTTATTTAAAACATAATCTTCATTATGTAATGTTGCTCTACTAATAGTTGATCCCATTACTATTACGGGTTCTAAAACTGCATTTGGTGTAATTCTGCCAGTTCTTCCTACTGTAAATATTATATCTTTTAATTTAGTTAATACTTCTTCTGCTGGAAATTTATATGCTGTTGCCCATTTTGGATATTTTGCAGTATTTCCTAATTTATCTTGCATATCAAAATCATTTACTTTTATTACAATGCCATCTATTTCGTATGGTAAACTTTTTCTTTTTACAGTAGCTTCTTTAATATATTCAAAAATTTCATCAACACTATTAACTAATTTATTGTTTGAATTTACTTTAAAACCTAATTCTTCCATAAATTTTAATGCTTCTAAATGCGTTTTTATTCCATATTTTTCTGGTTCTGGTAAATAATATATAAAATTATCTAATTCTCTTTTAGCCGCTTCCTTAGAATCTAGTTGTCTAATAGATCCTGCTGCTGCATTACGAACATTTTGAAGTAATGGTTGGCCTTTTTCTAATCTTTTTTTATTAATTTTTTCTAATGTTTTTTTGTTCATGAATATTTCACCACGAACTTCTATATCAAGTGGCTTTTTTAGTTCAAGAGGAATACTTTTAATTGTTTTAACATTGTGCGTAATATCTTCTCCAGTTATTCCATCTCCTCTAGTAACACCCCTTAATAATTTCCCTTTTTCGTATATTAATGAAACACTTAATCCATCCATTTTATATTCACATACATATTTTGGATTGAACCCTTCTTTTTTTATTTTTAAATCAAAGTCTCTAATTTCATCTTCATTGAACACATTTGATAAACTCATCATAGGCTTAGCATGAACTATTTTATTGAATTTATCTATTACCTCTCCACCAACTCTATTTGTGGGGGATGTTGGACTAGCAAGTTCTTTGTGGTTTGTTTCAATGTTTATTAATTCTCTTAAATATTTATCATATTCTTGGTCCGTTATTGTTGGATTATCTAATACATAATAATTGTAATTTGCTTCATTTAATATTTTTGTTAATTCTTCAACTCTTTTTTTTAATTCTTCCATTTTATTTCCAAAGGTTATCTGGATATTCTCCTTTCTTTATTAATTCATTAATTTTATCTTTTAAATATGGTAAATCTTCTTTGTAAGTTATGCCCATCCAATTGGATTTGCTTGTTTTAGATTGGATTTTAAATCTTTTTTCTTTTATTCCATCTTTTAATACGTTTGGTATTAAAAATTCATCGTTTAATCCAATGTCTTTTTTTATAAATGCATTAAATTTTTCATTTAAATAATTTAAAAACGTCTTTTTTATTCCAAAAAAGTTCACAGATACTAATGTATCTTCATTTATTTCAAAAGTTTTATCATTTGTTAATGACCTAGCTATTAATTTATCATTTTCTTTTTTTATTTCACTTTCTAAAATATCTTCAATAAATCCGTTATTTTCAACTACTACTCCTCTTTTTACTGCACCATTTTCACTCTCTGTAATTTTAAACGGATAATTAATAGAAACATATTCATAGTTATCATTCGAGCTTTCAAAAAAATCTACTGCTATTTTATAGGAATCAAAACCATAAAAATCATCAGAGTTAATTAATACAAAATCCCCATTTATTAAATCTTTAGCACAATATAAGGCATGTGCCGTTCCTAACATTTTTGTTCTATCTTTCGGTAATTTAATTTCTTGAGGTATATTTTCTAGTTCTTGAAAAGCAAATAATACTTCTATTTTACCTTGATACTTTTTTGTTATATTTTCTTGGAAATATTTTAAATTTTCTTTACGTATTATAAATATTACTTTTTTAAAACCAGCTTTTATTGCATCATATACCGAATAATCAGCAATTATTTCATTATTCGGCCCTACTGGTTCTATTTGTTTTAAACCTCCAAAACGACTTCCCATTCCTGCCGCCATAATAACAAGTGTCAAATTATTCATTTATCGCTCCTTTTTAGTCCTTGATAATTATTTAAAAATTTCTTAATTCCAAATCTTTTATCAAATGCAACTGTTACAAACCTATCGTCGGAATCAACTACTACACCTTTGCCAAAGCTCATATGATAAACTATTTCACCATGCTTATAATTTGTAGATTCGTCACTATAATATTTTTCTTTTATAAAAGTATTTTGTTCTTTTTCTAATTGAGTTTCTGTTTTTTCAATTAAATTTGGTTCTATTTCTCCAATAAATCTACTTGGTGGATTCATATTTGTATTACCAAACAACATTCTTCTTTTTGCATTTGTTATGTATAATCTTTCTTTAGCTCTTGTTATTGCTACATAGCATAATCTTCTTTCTTCTTCAATTCCATCTTTTTCTTGTAAGGAAATTGCATGAGGCATAATATTTTCTTCCATACCTGCTAAGAATACTGCTCTAAACTCTAATCCTTTAGCAGAATGCATTGTCATTAAGGTAATAACATTATTATCATCATTATGATCTGATACATCTGCTACTAAGCTTATATCTTCTAAAAAATCTTCTAAGTTTACTGTTCCTGTTTCTTTTTGATAGTTTTCAGTTATACTTTTAAATTCCATTAAGTTTTCTATTCTTAATTCCGATTCTAATGTTTTATCCTTTTCTATTTCAGCTTTTAGTCCACTTTTTTCTAATACTATATCTATTAATTCCGTCAAATCAACATTTTTACTTGCTTCAGTTAATTCAAGTATTAAATTCTTAAATTCGATTTCTTTTGGTTTATTTAATACTTCAAATATACTTGTATTTTTTTCTTTAGCTAATGCTTCTAAATCCTCAATACTCTTTGTTCCTATTCCTCTTTTTGGAACATTTATAACTCTTTCTAATGAAACATCATCATTATGGTTTGATATTAACCTTAAATAACTAAGTAAGTCTTTTACTTCTTTCCTTTTATAAAAGTAATAACTTCCTACTACCTTATAAGGATAATTTAATTTAAGCATTCCTTCTTCTAATGTTCTTGATTGAGCATTAGTTCTATACAATATTGCTATGTCTTTGTATTCGTAACCACTTTCTAATAGTTTTTTTATTTCTTCCATTATTAAAGTTACTTCATGCTTTTCGTCATAGCTTCTCATATATTTAACTTTTACACCTTCACCAAGTTCACTAAATAAATTTACTTCTTTACTTTCAGTATTATTTTTAATTACTGAATTTGCAGCATTTAATATTGTGTTTGTGCTTCGATAATTTTGATTTAATGTTATGGATACTGCTTCTGGATAGTCTTTTTCAAAATTTAAAATATTTTTATAATTTGACCATCTAAAGCCATAAATTGATTGATTTATATCTCCAACAACAAATAAATTTCGATATTTTTCCGCTAATTTTTTTATCATTTTATATTGAACTTCATTTGTATCTTGATATTCATCAATTAATATATATTTGTATTTTTCTTGATATTCATCTAAGACTTCTTCATTTTGAATAAATAATTCCACTGGTAATCTTAATAAGTCATCAAAATCTACTGCATTATTTCTTCTTAATACTTTTTGATATTCATAATATACTTTTAATGCAACTTGTTCTGGTGGAGAAGTTAAAAATTTTTCAGCTTCACTATCACTTAACATTTCATTTTTTATAAAACTTATCTTATTTTTAATAAAGCCTGGACTATAAGTTTTATAATCATAATCTAAATCCTTTAATATTTTTCTAATTATACTTGTTCCATCATCACTATCTATTATTGTAAAATTTTTAGACAATCCTAATAATTCATAGTTTTCTCTAATTATCCTTAAACCAAAAGAATGAAAGGTTCCAACAAATGCATAGTTTTCATCTACTACATTGTTAATTCTTTCTCGCATTTCTTTGGCAGCTTTATTAGTAAATGTTATTGCCAATATATTTTTAGAATATATTCCGTGGTTAATTAAATTTGCTATTCGCATAGTTAATACTTTTGTTTTTCCTGAACCTGCTCCAGCTAAAACTAAACATGGACCGTCAATATGTTCTACCGCCATTTTTTGTTCTTTATTTAATCCATCTAATATATTCATTTTAACCTCCACTTTATAGAATTATTATAACAAATAAGCTTACATATAGAAAGAAAAAAGCACCTATTGTGCTTTAAAAATTATTGTTTTTATATTTTTTTAAAAACTGTTTTTTTATTAGCAATAACAATTATAAATATTGAAATAATTGCTGCTATTATTAATGATACTATTGGTATAAAATTACCCGTTTTAGGGTTTTCTACGTCTTCGTTATTATCAACTTTATTTTCATTATCGCTTTGTTGATTACCATTTTCAGTATCACTTCCTGTTTGATTATTATCATTTTGTGAATTGCCATTTTCTGTTTGATTATCATCATTTTCAGTTTGTGAATTTTGATTTTCAAAATTTAAATCATTTAATTTGACGGACAAGGATTTATATCCTTTAACTGTTTTATTCCCACTTTTTACTTCTATCATTTCTGCTTCTATACCATTTTCTTCTAATGTTAATTTAGTTTCATCTATATCATTAGAAAGCACTTTTCCGTTATTTTCCGCAATTATATATACAATTTGCGATATTATTAATCCTTCAGCAGTAAATCTTTTTAATGTAATTTCATTATCTTCTATAATTCCATTATATTCATAACTTAAAATATCTGTTACATCATCATAAGAAAGAGAAAAGGTGTTTACAACTGGGTTTTGTGAATCAGATTCAATTATCGAATAATTAACATTTATTTCATTTTTAGATGTAGTTAATCCAACTCCATACTCAGATTCTTCTAAATATTTGTATATTTCACTACTTTCCAATTGTTTACTTAATTCATCTAAAGTTAAAATATCTGCTTGAACCAGCGTTGCTTTTGTTGCAAAAGTTAATATTACTAGCATTATTAATTTAATTAAACTCTTTTTCATTTTTTTATCTCCTTTTTGTTCTTTATTTTTTTTATCTACCATGAGCTTCCGCCTCCACCACCGGAACCTCCTCCAGATGAACCACCGCCACTTGATGACCCACCTCCACTAGATGAACCGCCCCAACTTGAAGAGCCACTACTTTTAGGTGAAATTGTATCCATTGTGTTATTCATTGTGCTAACAAATGTAGTTATTGCAAATACATCTGAGCCGCTATACCATTTAACAGGTTCGATTGCAATATCTTCAAACTTTTTAATCCATTTATCGGATATATCCAATACATATGTGAAAGGTAATATATCATAAAAATATGTTGGATTTTCCATTACTAAATGTTCTAATTTTTCTTTTTCCGCCGTTATTAAAAAGTTTCTAAATCCTAATATTCGACCATAAATTTCATTTCCTTCTTTTGTCCTTAAAACTATTTTACTAGATATTTTAATAATTATTGATATACAGACTATGGTAATAATTAAATTAATTAATAATAATGTCCATGAATAAACATATGACCCAATAACTCCATAAAAGAATGCTCCACTATGGATTAATAAAAATATAAATATAAAAGTTTTCCAAAATAATTTATCTACTTTAATTACTGTAACAAAAAATGGTGTATAAAATGCTGTTAAAAACACAATTATTAATATTAAACTAATATTTACGTCGTTATATATGTGCATTATTATTGGCAATAAAAATGTTAGATAAACTATGGCAAATATTAGAATTTTTATTGCTGTATTTAATGGCTTAATAATTTTTTTCTTATTTTCTTTTGAATTCATACTTATTTCTATTTTAGATATTGTATCATAAAAATTATATTCTAATGAATTTGTTGTAACAACATTACTATCTTCAAACAAGCCTTTCATAAATTCTAATTCCATCGAATTATTACCATCGTAATCTTTAATCTTTGTTATTATTGTTGAGTTGTTTGCTGATAGCAATGAATCACTGTTTTTTTCTTCTATTTTTAAGTAACCTTTATCAGCTAAATATATTAGTAATGAAACTACATCTTTATTATCAACTTTCCCTTTATATAAATATGCAACATCTAAACTGTTGTATCCTTCTGGGGGATAAAATTCAACTGTATCTATAACTTTATTTTTTTTAGTCGTTACATACCAAATGATTACCACAATTGCTAAACTTATTATTGGTATTAAAAAGCCAATAATTATATGATTATCTATTAAACTTTTTGCTTCACTAAAATACCCTTCAGGAAGTTCTATTCTTATCGTTAAGGCTTCATTGCTATTTAAAGAGGTTGTTGTGTATCCAAAAATAGTATTATTTTCTACTGTATAAAATACATTATTGGAAGTAGAGCCTTTATAACCTGATGAAAATCCAATTTTACTAGTATCAAATTCCTTTGGCATATTAATTTCAAAATTTACTCTGATTATTGATGTATCCCAATCAGATCCAATAATATTAAAATAAAATTCATCAATATCTTTTAATGGGTCTTTGCCAAGATTATATGTATATTTAATTATATATGTCTTGCTTCCAGTTATAGTTTTATTTTTGTCCCCTAGTTTAAGTTCGTAGTTTCCATCATATTTCGATAAAGAACTTTCTTCATTAGCTTTAATTCCCGTTATTTTAGCATAATTCTTTGTTTTAGTTCCATCTTCTCTTTCAACGTAATTAATATATGGTATTTTTCTAATTATTCCATGTTTTTCTACATTAAAATAAGCATTTATTTCTTCAATTATATCAAATGTATTATCTTCATTTACATCAATTTTAATATTATATTCATTAATTAAATAATCATTATTATAAGTCGTTGCTTTGGGGTTATTTATTATAAAAAGACTTAATATTATTGCAATTAATAAATATTTTACTTTTTTCATACTTCTACTTTCACACTTTCTTTTTCACTTTCTTTGATTTCATACATAGTTTTAATTTTAAATTTAAAAATTTTTGCTATTATATTACTTGGAAACATTTCTACTTTATTATTATAAATTCTTATAACTGCATTATAATATTTTCTTGAATTAGCTATTTCATCTTCTATTTTTGTTAGATTATCACTTAGTTTTAAAAAATTTTCATTTGCTTTTATTTCTGGATAGTTTTCCACTAATGCAAATAATTTTGTAATATTTTCACTTAATTTATTATTTGTTTTTAATTTATCGTCATAATTTAATTCATCATAATTATTATTTCTTAAGTTTATTACATTTTGTAAAGTATTTTTTTCATAATTTGAATAACTTTTAACTACTTCTACTAAATTTGGTATTAAATCCCATCTTTTTTTTAAGTAAACATCCATTGTTGCAAATGCTTCTTTTACTTTATTATTTAATCTTATCAAACTATTTACTGTTATTAAAATATAGATTAAAATAATTATTCCTATTACTATTAAAATTTTTATAATCATTATATACTCCTTATATTTATAAGTATATCAAATCTTATTTTACTATTCTACTATTAATTTAACTTTATATAAAAAAAGAATAACAAGTATTCTTTCATTATTTATTATAAAAATTCTTTAAATAAACCATAAATATAATTTTCAATATCAAAAGTAATTAAATCTGTCATCTTTTCTCCAAGACCTACAAATTTAACTGGAATATTAACTTCTTCTTTTATCGCTAAAACTATTCCACCTTTTGCTGTTCCATCAAGTTTAGTTAGAACAATTCCTGTAATATTTGTTATTTCTTTAAATGCTTTTGCTTGCATAATTCCATTTTGACCAGTTGTTGCATCAATTACCAATAAAGTTTCATGCGGTGCTCCATTTATTTGATTACCAATAACCTTATTAATTTTTTCTAATTCCTTCATTAAATTAATTTTATTATGTAATCTTCCTGCAGTATCTATTAATACTATATCAACATTTTCTTCTTTTGCTTTAACTAAACCATCAAAAATAACTCCAGCAGGATCACTATTTTCTTTACCATAAAATAGTGAATCGGTTCTTTCTGCCCAGATTTTTAATTGTTCTACTGCTCCAGCTCTAAATGTATCTCCAGCAATCATTAATACTTTTTTACCTTCATTTTTATATTTATTTGCTAATTTAGCAATTGTAGTTGTTTTACCTACTCCATTTACTCCTACCATTAATATAACTGTTGGGCCTTCCAAAGCCATATTAATTTTATCTGTTATAGATTCATTATTTACATATATAATAAATAATTCATCAACAATTACTTCTTGTAAATATTTTGTATCTGTTATATTTTCACTTTTAACTCTTTTTCTAAGTCTATCCATAAAATTCATAACAGTTTTAACTCCAATATCTGCCATTATTAAAAGATTTTCTAATTCTTCAAAGTATTCTTCATTTACTTTTGTATATTTAATTCCAAGTAAATTTAATTTCGATACAAATTCATTTCTTGTTTTTTCTAGTCCCTTATCATATTTTTCTATATTTTCATCTTGATTTATTTCTTTTTCTTTATTTTGAAATATATTTTTTAATTTATTAAATAATCCCATACTAACCATTTCCTTTCAAACTGATTTTATCATAATTTTTTCTTGATTTCTACTTAATCTATATTATAATAATTATTAAATTTGTTTGGAGGAAATATTTATGAGCTCAATTTTAGTTAAGAATGAAGGTTTTGATTTTTACAATAGAAATTATTATGAAATTTTGGGAGTTAGTAAAAATTCTTCACAACAAGAAATTAAAGAAGCATATCGTAAATTAGCCAAAATATATCATCCTGATTACAATGATAGTTTTGATACAATACAAATTATGCAATTAATTAATGAAGCTTATGATGTTTTATCTGATATTAAAAAAAGAAAACAATATGATAATAAATTGGAAATAAATAACAATGATGCATATCAAACTTATACTAAAAGTCGTGATGAAAGTGAAAATGACTTTGAAAAGTGGTTAAAAGATTATCTAAATATTAGAAGAAGTTTAGATGACTTATATTCACAATATATAGATGTTCAAAAAGTAATATTAAATTTTAAACTTTCTTATATGCCTCCAAGTATTTTTGATATTAAAAGAGCTGAAAGATTAAAAAAAGAAATAAAAGCTAATTTAAATAAATTATTATGTTGTTCTTTCGACGATCCTGTAAAAATAATTGCCACTTTACTACAAGAGTTAAAACGGAATTTAAAAAATATGGATTTTTTAACAAATTATACTGATTTAATGATAGAGCTTGAAAATAATTTATCTGCTGGTTTTTTATTTAATGAGCTAAAATCCGCAGTAAATAATTCTATAAATAATTCAGAAAATAGTAAAACAGTAATTATGTATTTACTTCAAGAATATTTAAGATTAGCTAATATTATTTCTAATTATGAAAAAAATCACATTGCAGTTCCAAATAGTTTAAATTATTTATGTGAAATTCTTTTAGTTTTATTAAAAGAACATAAAGTTTTTTTAATTGACGTTTTAAAGGAATTAGATTTAGATTTGCCAAAATTATAAATTTGAATGAATTTATAATTTTTTATTTTTCTAATTTAGTAAAACATTATAGTTATAGACAAAGAATTTTTTTTTTGATATAATTTTATCAGTTGAGAACTTTGCTGTTAATTGATTAAAAGAAAGAAGGAATTTTTTTATGGAAAATAAAACAATTGCCACAAAAGTTGTTGCTTTGGGTGGCTTGGGTGAAGTTGGCAAAAATATGTATATCATTGAACATAATGATGAATTACTTATCATAGATGCAGGAGTAATGTTTCCTGAAGATAATTTATTAGGGGTAGATTATGTTATTCAAGATATTACTTATTTGAAAAAAAATGTAGATAAAATAAAAGGATTATTTATTACACATGGTCATGAAGATCATATCGGTGGTATTCCATTTTTATTACAAGCAATTGATATACCTATAATTTATACTCCTAAAATTGCTAAAGATTTAATTGAAAAAAAATTAGTTGAAAGGAATATCAATTATAATAATTTTGAAATAATTACTACAGATTTAAATGTAAAAACAAAATACTTTGATATATCTTTTATTAATACTACACACTCTATTCCTGATAGTTTTGCTTTAGTTATTAAAACTCCAAATGGAACAATTTTTGAAACTGGAGATTTTAAATTTGATTTAACTCCTGTTGGGCCAATGGCTGATATACATAAAATGGCTAAAGCTGGTGATGAAGGTGTTACCTTATTACTAAGTGATTCTACAAATGCTCTTTCTTCTGGATATTCTAAAAGTGAAAGTGCTGTTGATGGAACTATAAATGATATGATTAGTAGACATCACGGAAGAGTAATTATTGCTACATTTGCTTCAAATATTTATCGTATTAAACATATTGCAGAATCTTGTAAAAAATATAATAGAAAAATAATTATATTTGGAAGAAGTATGGAAAATAGCGTTGAACTTGCTTTAAATAATGGTTTAATTACCGATAAAAGTTTATTTATTGATGCTAATGATGCAAAATCTTTAAAAAGAAATGAAATATGTATATTATGCACTGGATCTCAGGGTGAACCTCTAGCTGCTTTATCTAGAATTGCTAATGGGCAACATAAACAAATTTCATTACTGGGTGATGATTTAGTAATATTTTCTTCTAGTCCTATTCCTGGTAATGCAGAAAGTATTAATAAAATTATAAATAAACTTTATTTGAAAGGTGTTAGAGTTTTTACTAATTCTGAATTTAGTGATATTCATACATCTGGTCATGCAAAGGAAGAAGAATTAAAATGGATGCTTAGAATTATAAAGCCAAAATATTTTATGCCTATGCATGGTGAATATAGAATGCTTAAAAGGCATACTGAAATTGGAGTATTATGTGGCGTAAGTTCAGAAAATACTTTTATTTGTTCTAATGGCGATGTTATCGAATTATTAAATGGTGAGGTTAGAAAAAATGGCACTGTTCAAGCTGGAGATATATATGTTGATGGATCTAGAGTTGGCGATATTGGAAGCGTTGTCATAAAAGATAGAAAATTAATGAGTCAAGATGGTATTTTAATAACTATTTTAAATATTAATACTTTAACTAGAAAACTGTTATTAAAACCGAATGTTACTGCTAGAGGGTTTGTATTGGTAAATGAAAATCAAGAACTAATGCAAAAAATAGAAAGAAAAATTTCAGAAGTTGTTAATAGTTTTCTAACTAAATCTCCATATTCATATACTGATTTAAAAAATCAAATTATACTTGAACTATTACCATTTATCAATAATTTAACTGGAAGAAAACCTATAATTTTACCTGTAATCATGGAAGTTAATCAAATATAAAATTAAAAAATCTCATGTTAATAAAAACATGAGTTTATTTTTTATAATCCTGAATCGCCTCATTAATGTCATCCATTTTGCCATTCCCATAATTATTTTCATACCATTCTCGTTCTTCATCTGTAAGCTCACTCCATTTTGATTTAGGATTATCAGGTTTTATTAAAGCAAATAATAAAATTATCCCTATAATTATTGCAACTGCCACAGAAATATATTGTTTAATATTACCTATATTTACTTTTTTTACATTAAAAGTTGGATATTGACTTAATATATCTTTAACCTCATTCATTATGTCATCATCGCCATACAAGAAATAAAATTTACCTGCTATTCCATTTTTTTCCTTTATATAAAATTGTTTATTTCCCAAAGTACATGCTACTGCAATAATATTTTCATAATAAATATTGTAAGTATTTATCGAACAAATCATTTCTAAATAATCGTCATAAAAATTAATAGTAATCGCATCTAAATTATTATCTTTAGCTTTATATACATAATGTTTTTCCCCATTTATCTCTTCTAACTCAATTTTGGCATTCCAATTATGTTTATTATGATATATATCTTTATAATCGCCTTTACTTTCAATAATTATTTTTTTCATAATTCCTCCAATAAAATAATATTTAACTAAGAATAGTATAACATATTTTTATTAAAATTAAAAAATGTAAACTTTCATTACTGTTTACATTTTTATTTAGCTTCTTCTTGAACTCTTGTTTCCCTTATTACTGTAATTTTAATAGTTCCTGGATATTGCATTTCTTTTTCAATTTTTTCTTTAATATCTCTAGCTATTTTATAACTTTTTGCATCATCTATTTCATCGGGTTTAACTATTACTCTTAGTTCTCTACCAGCTTGCATTGCAAATGTTTTTTCAACGCCTTCATAGCTATTGCCAATTTCTTCTAGTTGTTCTAATCTCTTAATATAATTTTCTATAGAATCATTTCTTGCTCCAGGTCGTGCTGCTGATAATGTATCTGCAACTGCTACTAAAACCGCTATCGTAGATTTAGCTTCTTTATCTCCATGATGTGATGCTATGGCGTCTAAAACAACTTCATTTTCTTGATGCTTCTTAGCAAATTCTAAGCCTATATCAACATGGCTTCCTTCAATTTCATAGTCTATTGCTTTTCCTATATCATGTAATAATCCAGCTCTTTTTGCAAGTGTAACATTTTCACCTAATTCTGCTGCCATAAGTCCACAAAGATTAGCAACTTCTATTGAATGCTTTAATGCATTTTGACCATAACTTGTTCTAAAATTAAGTTTTCCAATTAAAGTTACAAGCTCAGGATCCATTTTTGTTATTCCTAAATCATTTATTGTTTGATTTCCAATTTGAATGATTCTGGTATTTACATCCTTTACTGTTTTATCATATATTTCTTCAATTCTACCTGGATGAATTCTACCATCTTTTATAAGAGATTCTATTGTTATTTTAGCAATTTCTCTTCTTAGTGGATCGAATGATGAAATAACTATTGCTTCTGGTGTATCATCAATAATTAAATCTACTCCAGTAACTGATTCAATAGTTTTAATGTTTCTTCCTTCTCTACCAATAAGCCTTCCTTTCATTTCATCATTTGGTAATTCTATTGTGCTTACAGTTTGAAGTCCAACTACATCATCAGAATATCTTTCCATACTATTAACTATTAATTGTTTGGCAATATCGTGTGCTTCTAATTTTGCTTTTGCTTCTGCTTCTTTTATGTAACTAGTAATTTCTAGTTCCATATCATGTTCTACTCTTTCCATTATTGCAGCTTTAGCTTTTTCTTTACTAAATTTTGATATTTGTTCTAGTTTTGCTACTTCTTCTTTAAGTAGCTCATCCATTTTTTCCTCTTTTTCTTGCAATTTTTTTTGTTTTGCTAATAAATCATTTTCTTTATCTTGTAATAAATTATCTCTATTTTGAAGCATTTCTTCTCTTTTATCTAGGTTGTTTTCTCTAGTTAAAAGTCTATCTTCACTTTGTATTATTTCAGCTTTTTTTTCTTTTATTTCTTCTTCTGTTTCTTGTTTTATACGATATGATTCTTGTTTTATTTCAAGTAAAGTATCTCTTTTATTCCTTTCAGCTTCTTTTTTAGCGTCTTCTAAAAATTTATTAGCTTTTTTAAGTGCCCTAGTTGCTTTAATTGTAAATATAATCCAAACTACTACTCCACCTAATAAAATTCCAACAATAAGAGTTAAAATGGTAATTAAAATATTATCCATTTTTTCCTCCTTCATTCATAGAATAAATATATATTAAATTTGTTATATTTATTTATATCTATATCTCAATTATAATGTTTATTAGGCAAATAATCAAGCAATTATTTTACTCGTATTAATTCTAATCTATGCTAATAGTTTAATTCTTTTAACTCTTCTTTTTTTATATAAACTTTTCTTTCTTCTTTTATTATTGTATTTTTTTGATATTCAAAATAATCTTTAAGTAGTTCTTTTAGTTTGTTTTTTGATAATGTTTTTAATGTTTTCCTATATTTTTTTAAATCTTCAAAATATTCTACTAATATTTTATTGTTTAATTGTGCATAACTATCTTTTGATATAACTTTTTCTATTGGATTTGTGCAACTTATATATTTATTAAATGGATAATATAAATTATATAATTGATCTTTAATTTTATCTATTGCTATTAATTCTATCGTTTTTTTATTTATTTTGGCTATTAATAATGGATGTTTTATATTAGATATTTTTTCTTTTTGATACCTAATTTTTAGCCATAATACTTGCCCTACTATTAGTTTACTTTGCATTATATATCCAAAGCTTCTAGTAATCCTTTGTATCTTTTTTTATATTCTTCTAAATTTCTTTCTATATCCATTTTTGGGGTTTTATATGTTTTAGAACTTAATCTTTGCCATTCAGGATCCTCATGCGTTATTTCAATTAGTTCTTCATAAGTTGCATTTTTTAATGATTCATATATTTTATCTAAAAATACTTTTTTACTTTCATCAATATTTGGAATTTCTTTCGTATTTATAATATTTAAATAGGAATTCATTACTTCATTTATTACTGGGCCATTATCATATGCTAAAAAATCATCTAAAAATAACTTTTGATTGTATTTTGCTAAATAAACTACTTGTGATAAAAATAAATATTTGTTTAACCTTATATTCCCTTCATATGAAGTGTGATTGTTGTAATCAACAATGTTTTTATTAAATAATTTTTTCTTTTTATCTTTATTAAGAAAATATAATGAAACTTCTTTTGCTGTTAACATAAAATTATTCTCCTATAAAATTTATAGGAGAATAATATCATTATTTTCTTACTTTTACAACTACTATTTTATTTTAAATAAAAATTTTATGTTATTGTTCCAAAATCTTTTTAATCTTTTGGGTTCTTTAATAATTCTATATAACCATTCTATATTTAATTTAATAAATATTTTAGGAGCTCTTTTTTTATATCCACTTAATACATCAAATGAGCCACCTACACCAATAAATATTCCTTTTTTAAATTTATTTATATATTTATATATTATTTTTTCTTGGTGTGGTATTCCTAATGCTACCATGCATATATCTGGTTTAAGTTTAAGTATTTCTTCCATTACTTTATCTTTATTTTCTACATATCCATTACTATATCCTACTATGTTTATATTATTATATTCTTTTTTTATTTTAGAAATTAAACTTTCTATAACTTCTTCTTTTGCTCCATATAAATATATAGAATATTTATTTTTATTAGCTAATTTTAAAAGATATTCTGCTATATCTATACCAGTTATCCTTTCACTAATGCTTATTCCAACTTTTCTTGCTGCTTTAATTACTGCAATGCCATCTGGAACAAAACTAAATTCTTTTGAATCTAATATTTCCTTTAATTCATTATCTTTTTCACTAAGCATTAGCGTTTCTGGATTAACTGTTATTATAAATCGTTTGTGTTTATGTTTTAAATCATTTTCTAATAATTTAAAATATTTATTTTTTTCTTTATTATATAGTTTTTTTAAATATTCTTTCATTTTATCCTCAGTTTTCAAAATAATTTATACAAAATGTTGCATAAAGTGGAATAGATTTTATATTATTTTCATATCCAAAATTTCTTGAACTAACTCTTATAGCATATGGTGGTTTATATTTATCCATGTAATAATTTAAACTTTTAGAGTTATTATTTATATTTGCTTTAACTTCAATTGGTATTATCCCATTTTTATTGTAAATTAAAAAATCTATTTCTGCTTTATTTTCTGATTGCCAATAATATAAAGTATTACTTCTTATTAGCTCTGTTGCAACATAATTTTCCGCAATTATTCCTTTATACATAAAATCCTTATTTAACATAATGTCTTCGTATTTTATTTCTAATAATGTTGTCAACAATCCCACATCACTTAAATATAATTTAAAATTGTCTTCATTAATAAATGCTTTTAATGGAGTTTCTACTTTATTTATAGCATTAGACTTCAATATCATTTTGCTAGATAATAGCCAATCAATTTAAATTTCATAATCTCTTTTTCTTGCATTATTATTGATTTTACTATATTGAAATTTGTTACTGGGGTTAGCTAATTGTGTAGGTATTGAATTATATATTGCTTCATTTTTTACACCTTCGGTTGCATTCAAAATATATTTATTCATATCACTCAAATATCCACTAATAATATTTTTTAAGATATCTTTATCAATATTCAATACATTTTTTTCTTTCTTTAAATTCATTACTATTTGAGGCATCCCACCAGTGCATAAAAACATTCTATAATAATTTAATAGTTTTTCATGCATTACATCATTCATTTTTTTATTGTTTTGGTAGCATGATTTTATTTCTGGAATTATTATTTCATAATTTAATGCCCAAAGAAATTCTTCAAAATTCATAGGATACATTGTTATCATTTTCACTTTACCAACTGGAAAAGATGAGTGAAATCTATTTATCTTAACCCCTAATAATGATCCTGCACATATTATTTTATAAGGAACTGGGCTTTCACAAAAATATTTTATACTGCTAATAATTTCTTCTGATTCTTGAACTTCATCAAAAAATATTATTGTATTTTCAAAATCGATTGTATGTCCTAAAGCTATTTCCATCTTTTTTATTTTATCTATAATATTTATATTTTCTTTAAAAATACTTATTACTTCTTTATTATCTAGTAAATTTATATATTCATATTGTTTAAACTCTTTTTCACAAAATTCTTTTACTATATATGTTTTTCCTATTTGTCTTGCCCCTAAAATCATTAATGGTGTTTTTATATCTTCATTTTTCCATTTTAATAATTCATCATATATTTTTCTTTTCATATGTTCACCTAAATAAAATATACTTTAATATGTTAAATTTGTCAATTTTTTCACGTTTTTGATACGAGTTTTTTTATTTTTTTCACGTTTTTGATACGAGTTTTTTTGTTTTTTTCACGTTTTTGATACGAGTTTTTTTTTTTTTTTTTTTTTTTTTTTTTTTTTTTTTTTTTTTTTTTTTTTTTTTTTTTTTTTTTTTTTTTTTTT
>CALVXN010000016.1 GCA_944371315.1 uncultured Bacilli bacterium
TACAAACAAGGTTTACCTTTGTTTGTTATCCACATTATAAATCGGTATCATTTTAACTAATGTTTAACACCATTTTAAACATTTTTTTCATTATTTTTTTCATTATTTTTTATCCAATTATTAATTTCTTCAGCATCATCTAAATGTATTTTAGTTCGGCCAAGTATTTGATAGTCTTCATGCCCTTTTCCTAAAACTAAAAGAATATCATCTTTGTTTAGCATTTCAATACCTTTTTTAATAGCAAGTTTTCTATCTAGTTCTACTTCAAAATTATCACTAGAAACACCTTTTAATATATCATCCATAATTTTTTGAGGATCTTCAGTTCTTGGATTATCACTAGTTAAAATAACATAATCACTTAATTCAGTTGCGATTTTTCCCATAATTGGTCTTTTTATTGGATCTCTGTCTCCACCACAACCAACAATAGTTATAACTTTTCCTTTTTTAAGTTCATTATAAGCGGTAATTACTTTTTCAACGGCATCAGGAGTATGTGCATAATCAACCACAGCATATCCACCATTAACTTTATAAGTTTCACATCTTCCTTTAGGTTGATGCAACAAACTAGTTTTATCGATTATATCATCAATACTATAACCTAAATTATTTACTATGGCTAAAGCGGTAATATAATTATATACATTAAATTTACTTGTCAAATTAGTTGTAACATTATAGGTTTTATTTAAAAATACAAATTCAATGTTAGTTTGAGCAGCATCAATATTAGTATTTTTTATAAAATAATCAAAGTTTTCATCAAACCCTAGTGTCCTTCCGCTGCCAAATTTATTTATAAAGCTTTTACTTGCTTTATCATCACCATTAACAATTAATTTACTATTTTTAGATAAATAATTTAAGATTTTTAATTTAGCTTCTAAGTAATTTTCCATAGTTTTATGATAATCCAAATGATCTTCAGTTAAATTTGTGAAAGCAGCAATATCAATATGTAAACCATAAATTCTTTCATAAGATAAAGAATGACTACTAACTTCCATTACAACTGTTTTACAACCATTATCTATTGCTTCTAATAAAAGAGAATACAAAGTTAATATGTTAGGAGTAGTATTATCTGTTTCAATTATATTATCATTACAAATAAAACCTAAAGTTCCGATGTATGCAGTTTTTTCATTTAATAAATTTAATAATTGATAAGTTAAATAAGCGGTAGTAGTTTTGCCATTTGTTCCAGTAATACCAACAATACGTAATTTATTAATTTTATCGGCATATTCCGCCTTTAATGCTTCTTTTAAATATTCTTCGCTAGATTTGACAATCTCTACTGGAATTGAACTTTCAACCTCTTTTTCTGCAATAATTTTTATTGCTCCATTATGTATAGCTTCATCTATAAAATCGTGACCATCTACGGTATGTCCTTTAATTGCTACAAATATCTGACCTTTTTTAACTTTTTTTGAATTTGTTTCAAACTTCATAATAAATCTCCTTTGATATAAGTTTATTATAACACTTTATATAAATTTACAATAGTTTTTAAAATTTTAACATGGTATAATTGTAAACAAGGAAGTGATAAAATGGCAAAAATAATACTAACCGGGGATAGACCAACAGGGCATTTACACTTAGGCCATTATGTAGGTTCAATAAAAAATAGACTTACTTTACAGGAAAAGAATGATTATGACAAATTATATATAATGATAGCGGATGCTCAAGCATTGACAGATAATTTTGATAATCCGAGTAAAGTTAGAAACAATGTAATTGAAGTGGCACTAGATTATTTGGCATGTGGAATAAATCCACAAAAAGTAACTATGTTTATTCAATCAGAAATTAGTGAATTAACAGAATTAACATTTTATTACATGAATTTAGTAACATTAAGTAGATTGCAAAGAAATCCAACAGTAAAAAATGAATTAAAATTAAGAGGATTTGAAAAAAGTATTCCATCAGGTTTTTTAAATTATCCGATAAGCCAAACTGCTGACATAACAGCATTTGAAGCAACCTGTATTCCAGTTGGAATCGATCAATTACCAATGATTGAACAAGCAAGAGAAATAGTTCACAGTTTTAATAGCATATATGGTGAAACCTTAAAGATGCCTGAGGCGTTAATTCCTGAAAATAAATTAGAACAAAGATTACCTGGAACCGATGGTAAAAATAAAATGAGCAAATCACTTGGAAATTGTATATATTTATCAGATGATGAAGAAACGATAAAGAAAAAAGTAATGAGTATGTATACAGATCCAAATCATATAAAAGTAGAAGATCCAGGTAAAGTTGAAGGAAATGTAGTATTTATGTATCTTGATGTATTTGCTAAAGATGAAGATTTTGAAAAATATTTACCAAATTATAAGAATTTAGATGAATTAAAAAAGCATTATCAACAAGGTGGCCTTGGAGATATGGTAATAAAAAAATTTTTAAATAACATTCTTCAAGATATATTAAGACCAATAAGAACTAGAAGAAAAGAGTTAGAAAACAATATAGAATATGTATATGATATTTTACAAAAAGGAACTATAGAAGCTAAGAAACATGCTAATAATACATTACAAAAAGTAAAGGAAGCTATGAAACTTAACTATTTTGAAACCGATGAATTTTTAAAAGAACTTATTGATAAATATCAAGAAAAATGATAATATTTAAGTATAAAGTAGGGTGATAAAAATGGCTAGTTTTGATACGCATTTTATTCCAGATTCTAAAAAAAATATTGCTAATGAAAGAGCAATATTTCAAGGAAAGAATTATCGAATAACTGTATTAAGTGAAAGATTAATAAGACTACAATATAGTATTGATGGTCATTTTTCTGATGCCCAAACAACATTAGTTAAAAATAGAAATTTTCCATTGCCCCAATTTAAAGTAGAACAAGATGAAAAATATATAGTGATTACAACTAACTATTTTATGCTACAATACTTGAAAGATAAACCTTTTATTGGACAAACATTCTCTCCAGATTCAAACTTAAAAGTAACACTTCTTAACACCGATAAGATATGGTATTATGGACAAGTAGAAGCTAGAAATTTTAAAGGCGGTGCCATAAGTTTAGATGATTATAAGGGGAATATAAAGTTAGATAAAGGACTATATTCAACAGATGGATTTGTTTTATTAGATGATTCTAAAAATTTTGAAATAGATGAAAGCGGATTATTAGTAAAACCAAATAAAAACAAAGTAGATTTATATTTATTTATGTATAAAAGAGACTTTGGTTTGTGCCTAAAAGATTACTATACATTAACTACATATCCAGAGTTAATACCTCGTTATGCATTGGGAATTTGGTGGAATAAAGAAAGAATTTATAGTTTTGAAGACTGTAAAAAATTATTAAAAACATTTAATCATTATCAAGTCCCATTATCAGTATTGCTTTTGAGTGAGTTTTGGCACATAAAAGATGAAAAGAATTATAATTTATATAAAACTGGTTTTTCTTTTAATCGAAATTTATTCCCTCAACCAGATGAATTTATAAAATATATGCATGATAGAGGAGTAAAAGTTGGATTAAACATTGACCCTAGCGAAGGAATAAGAAAAGAAGAAGATAGATACTTAAACATTTCAAAAGAATTAAATATTGCTGATGGAATAACTATTCCTTTTAATGTTTTAGATAAAGATTTTATGGCTTTATATGTAAAACATTTAATTGATCCATTATTGGATATAAATGTAGATTTATTTTGGCTTGATTATAAAAAGGATTTACCAACAATTCAAGCATTAAGCTACTATTATAATAAAGATTTTGAAAAAATAGATAATTATAGGCCTTTAGTTTTAACAAGAAATCCTTTAGTAGCACCACATAAAGCAGGTATATTATATTCTGGTGAAACTATAGTAAGTTGGGATACATTAAAATATTTACCATTTTTTAATTCAATGGCAGCAAATAAAGGAGTTACTTGGTGGAGTCATGATGTAGGTGGATATAAAGATGGTATTGAAGATAGTGAATTATATTTGAGATACGTTCAATTTTCAATATTTTCACCAATATTTAGATTTAGTTCTAAAAGGGGAGTATATTATAAAAGAGAACCATGGATGTGGGATATTAAAACTTATACAATAGCAAGAGAATATTGTTGGTTAAGGCAGAGATTAATTCCGTATTTATATACGGAAGCATATGATTATTATAAAACTGGAAAACCATTAATCCAACCAATTTATTATACATATCCGGAAATATATGATGAACACGCATATAGAAATGAATACTATTTTGGTAAAGAATTATTTATAGCTCCGATAACTAAACCCAAAGATAAAACTATGAATAGATCAATTGAAAGAGTATTTTTACCAAAAGGAATTTGGTATGATTTTAAAACTGGTAAAAAATTTATTGGTAATAAAAGATATGTAGTTTTTTATAAAGAAGAAGAGTATCCAATATTTGCCAAGGCTGGAGGAATAATTCCATTAGCTAATTTAGAAGAAAATATAAATGATACAAATCCACCAAAAAGCTTGGAAATAAATGTATTCCCTGGAGAAAGCAATGTTTATAAATTATATGAAGATGATGGAACGACAAAATTATATAAAAAAGGTTATTACATAGTAACAGCAATAGATTATAATTATATGCAAAATAATTATACGTTAATAATTCATCCAGTTGAAGGAAAAACTGAAATTATTCCAAAAGTTAGAAACTATAAAATAAGATTTAGAAATACAAGAACAGCTGATGAAGTAGAAATATATATAAATGGTGAAAAAGCCAATTTAGTTTATGAATCTTATGAAGATGAAAAAGACTTTGTAGTTGACATAAAAAATGTTGATACAACAAAACAATTAACTGTAAATTGTAAAGGTAAAGATATAGAAATTAATGCCGTAAGAATTATTAATGAAGATGTAAATTCAATTATAAGTGATTTAAAAATATCAACAAAATTAAAAGAACAAATTGCTAACATTTTCTTTAGCAATGCAGATATTAAAACAAAAAGAATTAACATAAGAAAATTAAGAATTTTAGATCGAAGATTTGTAAAAATGTTTATAAAATTACTTGAATATATAGCAGAAATTTAATATAATAAAAAACAAACAGATGAAAAAAGAGTAGTAAATTATTAGATTTTTAAAAGAGAGTTAATGGTTGGTGAAAATTAATAAAAAAAGATAATTGAACTTGCTTTTGGATGTTGATGGGTAATTCCTTTATAAATAAATGAGAAGCAATTAAGGTGGTACCACGGGTTTTACTCGTCCTTTTTATACCATCTTTTTTTATGGAGGTAAAACATGGATATTAAAATGACAATTTTTTGGGGAATTGGAGTATTTATTATTATATTTTTAGTAAATTATTTTTTAATACTAAAAAGACAATATAAGTTAATAGAGAAAAAGTCTAACAAAAAAAATAAAAAAGTAAAAAGAATTGAAGATTTTGTAGGATTTTCAATATTAATACCTAAATTTAAATTAGATGTTAAAAAAATGAATCTAAATTATGTATTTATATTATCGTCATTAATAAATGCATTCATTATTTCGTTTGTATTTATAACAATATCTATTATTCCTTGGGATTTACCATTTCAAATATTGTTAGGTTTTATTCTTCTATTTGGATTAATATATGCATTATACGAATTATTAGGAAGACACTTAGTTAAGAAAGGATGGAAAAAAGATGAATAATAAAGAAATAGAAAAAAAGTGGCAAAATTATTGGATAGAACATAAAAAGTTTGAAGCAAAGACAAATGATATAAAAGATCCATATTACATATTAGTAGAATTCCCTTATCCATCAGGAGCAGGATTACATGTTGGACATGTTAGAAGTTATACAGCACAAGATGCACTTGCTAGAATGAAACGTATGCAAGGATACAATGTTTTATTTCCAATGGGATGGGATGCATTTGGGGCACCAGCAGAACAATATGCTATAAAAAATCATATTCATCCTAAAGAAGCAGTAAAGGAAAATATAAAAACATTTAAAAAACAAATGCAAACATTAGGGTTTTCTTTTGATTGGGATAGAGAATTTTCAACAACAGATCCAGAATATTATAAATGGACACAATGGCAATTTTTACAATTTTATAAGCATGGCATGGCATATAAAGATACAATTCCAGTAAATTGGTGTCCAAAATGTAAAAGTGTATTATCAAATGAAGATTCAGCAGGTGGAGTATGTGAACGCTGTGGGACAAAAGTTATTCAAAAAGAAAAATCTCAATGGATGTTAAAAATGAGTAACTATGCAGAAGATTTATTAACTGGACTTAATGACACTAATTTTGCTGAAAAAGTAAAATTAGGACAAATCAACTGGATAGGTAAATCAGTTGGAGCAGAAGTAACTTTTAAAATTAAAAATAGTAAAGAAACATTTACAGTATTTACCACAAGATGTGATACATTATTTGGAGCAACATATTGTGTTTTAGCACCAGAACATAAAATAGTTGATTTAATAACAACAAAAGAACATAAAAAAGAAGTAGAAGAATATAAAAAACAATGTTTATTAAAAAATGAACTAGAAAGAACAGAACTTAATAAAGAAAAAACTGGAGTATTTACTGGGGCATATGCAATTAATCCAGTAAATAATAAAGAAATTCCAATATATATAAGTGATTATGTATTATCAACTTATGGAACTGGAGCAATAATGGCTGTTCCAGCACATGATGAAAGAGACTTTGAATTTGCTAAAAAGTTTAATATTCCAATAATTCAAGTTTTAGAAGAAACAACTGGAAAAATAAAAGAAAATGAATATAAGAAAAATTCAATAGTAGCAGTTCTTTATGATGAAAAAGAAGACAAATATTTAACTATAAATTGGCATGAAAAAGGTGGACGTTTATTTATCGGAGGAACTATTAAAGATAAAGAAACAGCTTTAGAATGTGCAAAAAGAGAAATAAAAGAAGAAACAGGATATAAAAATATTGAATTAATATCTGAACTTCCAAAAATAAATCATCATTACTATGCTTATAATAAAGATAAATATTTTAATATAGAATCTACCGGTTATTTATTTAAATTAGTAAATAATGAAAAAGATAAACAAAATTTAGATGAAGATGAAGTATTTGATATAGAATGGGTAGATAAAAAAGTAATAGAAAAAGAAATAACAGATGAATTACATAAAAAAACATATGAATACGCATTAAATCCAGGCCCAATGACAGGTGATGGAATTCATATAAATTCTGGCTTTTTAGATGGTCTAAATAAGGAAGATGCAGTAAATAAAATGCTAGAATATTTAGAAGAAAATAAATTAGGAACAAAAAAAGTAAATTATAAAATGCGTGATTGGATATTTTCAAGACAAAGATTTTGGGGAGAACCAATTCCTATGATTTATTGCAAAAATTGTGGATGGGTTCCAATGAATGAAGAAGATTTACCACTTTTACTTCCAGATGTTGCAGAGTATGAACCAACAGATAATGGTGAAAGTCCACTTGCAAAGATTGATGAATGGGTAAATACAACATGTCCAAAATGCGGTGCAAAAGCTAAAAGAGAAACAGACACTATGCCAAATTGGGCTGGATCTTCCTGGTATTTCTTAAGATTTATGGATCCGCACAATAACAAAGAATTTGCTGGAATGGAAGCAATGAAATATTGGAGAAAAGTTGATTGGTATAATGGTGGTATGGAACATACTGCAAGACACTTATTATATGCAAGATTTTGGGTTCAATTTTTATACAATATTGGATTAGTTCCTAGTAAAGAAATGATATGGACTAGAGTTAGTCATGGTATGGTATTAGGTTCAGATAATCAAAAAATGAGTAAATCTAAAGGAAATGTTATTAATCCAGATGATATTGTAAATGAATTTGGGGCTGATACATTAAGAACATATGAATTATTTATGGGGGATTATCAAATGGATTGCCCATGGAATACAGATTCATTAAAAGGATGCAAAAGATTTATAGACAAAGTTATTCGTTTAAAAGACAAGGTTATTGAAGGAGATAGTTATTCTAAGTCTTTAGAAACAATAATAAATAAAAGTATAAAAAAAGTTGAAAACGATTTACAAACTATGGCATATAATACTGCTATATCAACATTAATGATTTTAGTAAACAAATTTGAAGATGAAGCATCTATCACAAAAGCGGATTATAAAGTTTTGTTGACATTATTAAATCCAATAGCACCACATATAACAGAAGAATTAAATGAAACTTTAGGATATTCACCGATTTGTGAATCGTCTTGGCCAAAATATGATGAAGCAAAAACAATTGATGAAGAAAAAGAAATTGGAGTTCAAGTAAATGGCAAATTAAGAGCTAGTATAAAAATAAAATTAGATGAAAATGAAGAAAGTATAAAGGAAAAAGCATTAAATAGTGAAAATGTAAAAAAACACATAGAAAATAAAACCATTATTAAAATAATAGTTATTCCTAATAAAATAGTTAATGTGGTAGTGAAATAAAAAAATTAGTAAAAATAGAATTACTAATTTTTTTTATATTTTTTGTCAAAAAAAGGTAAAATTATCATAAAAATAAATTAAAAAAATAAATTTAATTGTGAGTAATATGAAAGTAAAAGTATTTGATGAATCACACGAAAAAGATTTAGAAAATTCAGTAAATGACTTTCTAAATTCTGGAGAGTTTGATATAATTGATATCAAGTATCAAGTTGCAATAGCTGTATGTGGCGAAGAACAAATATATTGTTTTAGTGCAATGATTATATATAATTAAAGCATATACATATTATTTGAAGAATCAATATCTTCGGTAACAAATGTTGTATTAACAGACTCTAATTTATTTATTCTATGCTCTAATCTACTTATTTGTCGTTCAATTTTAGCTAATCTATTTTCAATATTATCTGGTTGATTATATTGATTATAATTAGGCATCATATTCATATTTGGTTGACCAGCATAAAAAGAATTGTAACTTGATTGTGCTTGGTAGGGGATATTATTAGGCATCATGTTCATATTAGTTGGAGCATATCCTGAATAAGACATATTTGCTTCAGTAAAAAATGAATTTCGTGTTTTTTTCATATGTTTTCCTCCTACAAGTAATATATGATTTAAAAAAGGAAATGATAATATGAGAATGCGTAACCCCAAAGATAAAGATATCGTAATTAATAACTGTGATTTTTTTTATGATGGCTTTAATAATGAAAATCCATTAAATATTGAAATAGGTATGGGAAAAGGAAAATTTATATTAGAGATGGCATTAAAATATCCAAATATAAATTTTATTGGAATAGAAAAATATTCGAGTGTAGCAAGTGTAGCGATAAAAAAAATTAATGAATTTAAACCAAGTAATTTAAAAATATTAATTATGGATGCAATAAATTTAGAAGATATATTAAGTAAAAAAGTAAATACAATTTATCTAAATTTTTCTGATCCATGGCCTAAGGATAGGCATGCTAAACGAAGATTAACATCTCCGTTATATTTAGATTTATATGAAAAACTATTTAAACAAAATCCTCATATAATTATGAAAACAGACAATGATTTATTATTTGAATATAGTTTAGATTCGTTTAAAAATCATGGATATAGTATTAGAAACATTAGTTACGACTTACACAAAGAAAATATAGATAATGTAGAAACTGAGTATGAAGAGAAATTTAGTAAAGAAGGAATAAAAATAAAATATGTTGAAGTGATAAAAAATAAATAATAGCTACTTTATAAGTAGTATTTTTTTTGTTATAATAATAGATACAAGGATGAATTATATGAAGAAAATAATATTAATTATCGCCGTATTAATGTTAGTAACTGGCTGTTCAAATATAAAAGATTTAAGTTATGATGAAATAATAAAAAATATTGCAACACCTATATCTAGAACTAATACATATAGAACAGGTTACAAGTATTATTTGCCAAGAGGAATGCAAGTAACAGATAGTTCATTATTTAATGAAGTATTAGATGATGGAAAAAATATTTATTACTTATATGTAGATGCAGTAAGTTACATAAACAAAGTAGATTATAATTATAAAATAAATGAAAAAAGTGAATACTCTAAATCAATAAAATATGACAATAAAAGCGGATATGTCGAAATAAATTTATATGAAAATAACAAATATTTAGTTGAAATTATGTATAATTATGCTAAAATAGAAATGATAGTAGATAAAGAAGATATAAATAAAGTAATGCTATCTGCTATAAGCATTTTAAAAAGTGTTGAGTATAATGATAGTGTCATTGCCAATTTATTAGAAGACAATGTTCTGGATTTTGCAGAAGAAGAACTTGATATCTTTAATACCGCAGGCAGAGATAATGATTATATACAAATAGATGATGGAAGTTATCAACCTGTTGAAGATGAAATTCCAGATACAGACTTAATTAATTAGGAAGGTGAATAATAATGGGATTACTAAATAAAATTAAAGATATATTATTTGAAGATGAAGAAGTAGAAGAAATAGAAAAAAAGAAAGATGATAAAAGAGTTATAAAACCTCAAGATAAACCTATAGTAGAAAAAGTAGAACCTCAAAAAAGAAATGAATTTGAAGATAATACACCTCCAGTAAGAGAGCAACCAAAAACAACATTTCAACCTAAAAAAGAAGAAATGTATAATACTGTTAATGAAAGAGAATTATTTAAATCTGAAAATACATTTCCATTTCCTGATTTTGATGAAGAAGAATTTTCTACATCAATGAGCAGGCAACAAAGGCAAAAAAGTCCGACAAATGTATTGGAATATGAAAAAAAGAAAAAAACAGAAAGAAAATTTGATTTGGGTAGGTATGAAAGAATTGAGACTAGAGAAGTAGTTGAAAAAAAGAAATTTAAACCATCACCAATTATATCTCCAGTATATGGAATATTAAATGAAGATTATAAAATAGAAGATATAAAAGACAAAACTGAGGTTAATAATAGCAATACTTTAGATTTTAGTAGTGTTAGAAAAAAAGCTTTTGGAGAAATTGAATCTTTAGAAGCAGAACCAAAAGAAACTTTTTATGAAGAAACAGTAACAGTTAAATTGCAGGAAAATCCAGAAGAGAAAAAGCAAAAAGAAAAAACAATTGATGAACTTTTAGAGGATACAGCTGATGTAAAAATAAATTTAGATTCACAACATAGAAAAGACCAAAGTATTGATGAATATGATAAAATAGACGAAGATTTAGAAGAAATAATAGAGCCAAGTCCTAAAAAGGAAAATATTCAATTTGAAGATGACGATACACTTGAAAATGATTTATTTGATTTAATAGATTCAATGTATGATAACAGAGAGGATGGTGAATAATAATGGAATTTTGGTTAACTTTTTTACCATTAGTAATTTATATATTATTAATAATATTATTAACAATAGGAATAATTTTAGGAATAAAGACTATAATAACAATGAATAAAGTTGAAAAAGTAGTTGATAATGTTAATGAAAAAGTTGAATCATTAAATTCAGTATTTAATATAATAGATTTTACAACTGATAAAATCGCGGGATTTACTGACAAGATTATTGAAATGGCTGGAAATGTATTTAGTAAATTATTATTTTTTAAAAAAGGAAAGAAGGGAAAAAATGAAAAAGACTAAAGGCTTAGGAAAATTTTTAGCTGGTGCAGCAATTGGTGCTGGATTAGGAATATTATTTGCACCAAAATCTGGAAAAGAAACAAGAGAAGATATTAAAAATAAAATTAGTGAAATTATTGAGCAAGCAAAGACATTAAAAGCTGAAGATGTTAAAGAAATGATAATTTCAAAAGTTGAAGATCTACAAGAACAACTTAAAGATTTAGATAAAGAAAAGGTATTAAAAATAGCAAAACAAAAAGCTAAAAAAATTCAAAAAAAGGCAGAAGAATTATATAAATTAGCAGTAGAAAAAGGAACACCAGTTTTAGAAAAAACCACAAAAGAATTAAAAGATGCAACTGCAAGTGCATTAAAAAAAATTGTAAGTAAATTAGAAGAAGAATAGGAAACTTTAACATAAGTTTTCTATTTTTGTTATAATATAAGAAATATGGTGAAAGTTTTTCATAATAATTTCACAATATTAGGATATAATTTTTGCAGGTGGTTACATGAACGTTTTAGTAGTAGATGATGAAAAATTAATAAGAGATGTTATAAAAGAATATTTATTATTAGAAAAAATGGAAGTTACAGAAGCAGAAAATGGAATAGAAGCAATTGAAAAAGTAAAAGAAGGAAATTTTGATATTATTATAATGGATATAATGATGCCCAAAATGGATGGTTACAGTGCTTGTAGAGAAATAAAAAAAATAAAAGATATTCCATTTATAATGTTATCAGCTAGAGGAGAAGAATACGATAAACTAATAGGATTTGATTTAGGTATAGATGACTATGTTACAAAGCCATTTAGTCCAAAAGAGCTAGTTGCCAGAATTAAAGCTGTTACTAAAAGAAATGATACAACAGAAAACATATATGAAATTAAAGGTATTAAACTAGATAACATTGCACATGATGTTTTTGTTGATGGTAAAAAAATATATTTAACTCCAAAAGAATATGATTTATTAAAATATTTTATAGACAATAAAAATATTGCATTATCCAGAGAAAATCTTTTAAGTAATATTTGGGGTTATGATTTTTATGGCGATGATAGAACTATTGATACGCACGTAAAAACGTTACGTAAACATTTAGGAAAATATAAAAATATGATAGTAACTATCAGAGGAATGGGATATAAATTTGAATATGAAGAGTAAACGTAAAACGAGTATTCAAGCAAAAACATTAATATATCTATTGGTATTTAATATTGTAATTATAATATTATTGTGGTTTTGTCAAATTTTAATCTTTGATATTTATTACGAAAAAGAACAAATTTCTAATATGGATGGTATAGTAAGTGCTATAAAAAATGCAGATTCTGAGACTCTTTCAACATTATTGCCAGATGTAGCTTACCAAAATGAAGTATGCATTGCAATGACTGATGAAAATAAAACAATTGCAACTTACAATATAAATATGAATGGATGTGCATTAAACTCTAATAATAAAACTGTTAACAATATAATTTTAAGTTTTATAGAAGAGGGAAAAGACTTTCAAACGTATCAATTTGTAAATGAAGATAAACACGTTTCTGCATTGTTATATGGATTAAAAAATAATGGTTCTTATATGTTTATATATTCTAATTTAGAAGATATATCAGATTTTACTTTGATTATAAAAAGACAATTAATGTATGTAAGTATTATTGGTATATTTATAGCAATTATTATTTCAGTTTTTTTATCAAGTAAAATAACAGATCCAATTGTATCAATAACTAAAAAAGCCAAAAAATTAGGTAATGGTGATTATGATGTTAAGTTTGAAGAATCAGGTATTAAGGAAATAGATGATTTATCAGAAACGTTATTGCAAGCTAGAACAGAAATGATTAAAACAGATGAACTTAGAAGAGATTTAATGGCAAATGTATCACATGATTTAAAAACACCACTTACAATGATAAAAGCCTATGCTGAAATGATAAGAGATATTTCTTATAAAGATCAAGAAAAAATGAACGAACACTTAGAAATAATAGTAGATGAAACAGATCGCTTAACACTACTAGTAAATGATATATTAAATTTATCTAAAATGCAGTCAAACGCTGATACTTTAAAATTAGAAACATTTGATTTAGCTCAAGAAATAAAAGCTATTATAAAAAAATATCAAATAATTAAAGAGACAGAAAAATACACAATTAATGTTGATATGCCAGAAACGATAATGATAAAAGCAGATAAAAAGAAATTAAATCAAGTAATATATAATTTAGTTAACAATGCAATTAATTATACTGGTGATGATAAAAAAGTAACAATTAGAGTAACTAAAAATAAAAAATATTATTTAGTTGAAATAATAGACACAGGAAAAGGAATAAAAAGTGAAGAAATTCCATATATATGGAATAAATATTATAAAAATGATAAAAAACATCAAAGGAATGTTGTATCAACTGGACTTGGTTTGTCAATAGTAAAACAAATATTAGAACTGCATAATTTTGAATATGGTGTAAAATCAGTGTTAAAAAAGGGATCAACTTTCTATTTTAAAATAAAAATATAAACATTTCATAATTCCAACATAAATATTTCATAAAACTACGATATGATTAAAATGTATTAAAGGAGGGATGCATTTAAGATAAAAAAAATAAATATACAAACTATACACAATTAACATATAAACTCAAAACTCACACTTTTAAAAAAGAGAGATGATTAATTCTCTCTTTTATTTATGATTTAATGCAAGATTTTCACAATAATCTTGTTTTTTATTTAAATTAAGGTCATATATTTCATATATTTTTTTACTAACATCACTTAATTTAGATATATGACTTCTATCTTCCTTACCATAAGTTGTAAATATGGAAATAAGATATGGATCTTCGCTGTTATATATACCAATATCATGATAAAATTGTTCATAATATCCGTATTTATGTAAAAAAGTTATATCATCAAAATTAAGTCCATTACAAAATGTATTATTCATAGCATTAACTAAAAGCTCAGAATATTCATCATCTATATTTATTAATTCATAGATGTAATTTAATAATGTATTAGTATCACTTACAGTCAAATAACTATATTTATTAGAATCACTAATTGTTAAGTTTACATCAAATTTATTTTTAGCATAAACTTTCAAATTATTAGCACCGATATAATCAAATAACATAAAATGAGCAGCATTATCACTAACAGAAATACTGTATTTTAATAAATCTGATAAAGGAATTTCATCATTTACTTTGTAATTCTTTAATTCAACAGTATCAACTATACTATAATTATGCGTGTAAACAATTTTATCATTTAAGTCAATATTTCCTTCACGGGCATTATCTATTAAATATGATGCCACAAATAATTTTATTAAACTTGCACCATAATAAGATTTATCTACATTTAAAGTTAAAGAATAATTATTGTTTAAATCTTCAAAATAAATAGCAATACCATTAGAATTTAGTTGATTTAACAAATTAGTAAACATTTCATCGACTTCTTCATCTTTATATGGAGAATTAATACAATCATTATAAATTGCTTCACGTTCTTCTTTTAATTTTTTTTCATATTCTTTTTGCTTTTTAATTTCTAAATATTTTTCTTCTAAAGCATTAATTTTAATTGCACGTTTTTCAAAAAGAAAAGAAAAAACAAGTATCAATAAAATAAAAATTAAAATAATCAATAATATAACTCTAGATTTCTTTTTTCTTTTAAACATACTACTACCACCAATAAACTATTATCTAAAATAAATAAAAATAAATATACTCAAAATTACACAATAAATTGAAAACTTCCACAATTTTCCCTTTTTTACTAAATTACTTAACCATTTATAAGAAAAGTATGTGACGATTAAAGCTGCTATCATACCAGCTATATAAGGTATCATTAAACTTGAAAACTCAACTGAGTTAGTTAAATCACTAACTCCTAAAATCATTGTTGCAACGCTTACAGGAAAATATAATATAAATGTATATTTTAATGCCGTATCACGTTTTAAATTACAAAGTAAGCAAGCAACTAAAACTGTTCCACTTCTACTTATTCCTGGAATTATAGTAACAGCTTGAAATAAACCTATAATAATTGAATCTTTTAATGTAATATCAAAATCATCTTTATTACCTTTTATATTTCTAACTATAAATAAAGCTAAGGCAGTAATTAAAAATGCTATTGCTAATCCATTTAAAGAATACATATTTTCTAGTTTATCTTTAAATATAAAACCTGTTATTCCTACGGGGATTGTGCTAATAATTACATAAATACAATATTTAAATTTTTTTTCTAAGTTTTTTCGTTTATTTTTATTAAATATATAAGAAAAAAATGCAATTATTAAATCTTTTATATCTTTCCAAAAAATAATAAAAATAGCTATAAAAGACCCAAAATTAGAAATTATTTCAAAGTTTAACGTATTAAAAATATTAGTTTCAAAAATATTTTTAAATAAAAATATATGCCCACTACTTGAAATTGGAAGAGGTTCTGTTAAACCTTGTATAATACCTAATATTATGTAAGTTAATATCTTCATATTATCACCAATATAATTATATAGTAATTTTTTAAAAAATGCACTATAATTTATTTGTGATTTATATGGCAGGAACAATGACACATTTTAAATTTATTGAAGATTTAAATAAAAAATTAAAATTAGAAAACTATAATTTATTTTTATTAGCAGGACAAGGACACGATTTATTATTTTTTATAAAATTATCCGAGCTAAAAAATTTTACAAAACGTAAAGAAATAATAAATATTATTGCAAACAACAAATTTGATAAAACAATAGAAATATGGCAAAAAGAAATATTAAAAACTAAAAATAAAAATTTAGAAATACTTATGTATGGATATATTGCTCATCATATATTAGACCATTATGTTCATCCATATATAAATAAAATATCAAATAATTTTAAAAAATTAAATCATGAAACATTAGAAAGTATAATAGATTATATTTTGTTAAATCCATATAATTATAAATTTCCTAAATATAAGTTAAATAAAGATGTAAAGGAAGAATTAAACAAAATATTTTTTGAGACATATAGCATAAAAAATATTGGAACATTTTTAAATAATGGTATAAATAATTTAACTAGATTTATTAAAATATATAGATTAGATAAATTTGGAATAAAAAAACAAACTTATAAATTAATAGATGGATTTTTAAAAAATAATAAACAAAAATATGAATTTTTAGCGTTTAGATATAATGAAGAAGAAATAGATTTTGTTAAAAAAAATAACTTAAAAGAATTTAATAAACTATATAATCTAGCATTAGAAGAAAGTATAAAAATAATAAAGGAAATAAGAAAAAATATCAATAATAAAAAAATTACTAAAATAAATGATATTTCAGCAATTTAATTTTTTTCAACTTTATATTCATATCCAAAAGTATCAACTGTCATTTTTGTTATTACAATATTTTCTTTAAGGCTACCAGTTAAATCATCCAAAACGTCTTCATTATCTTCGATTTCTTTTATAATATCCATTCCTTCAATAACTTTACCAAATCCTGCATACAGATTATCTAATGAGTAAGTTGCACTATCACTTAATACTATAAAAAATTGACTTCCTGCAGAATCATAACTATTACTTCTTGCCATAGAAATAACTCCAGTAGTATGACTTAAAGTATTTTTAGAATATCCGTTTTGTTTAAATTCTCCTTTAATTGTATAACCTGGTCCGCCAGTTCCATCACCATTCGGATCTCCGCCTTGTAAAACAAAGCCAGGAACTAAACGATGAAAAGTTAATCCATCATAAAAACCATCTAATATTAAATTAACAAAATTGGCAACTGTATTCGGTGCATACTCAGGATAAAGTTCTATTTTTATAGATCCATAATTTTCTATTTTCATAGTAACTATTGGATTTTTTTCTGGTTCTTCATTTTTATTACATCCAGTTATTATAATTAAAGTCAAAAATAATAAAATAAAAATTTTTTTCAAATGTTATCACCAAAATAATTCTATCATATATATAATAATATGAAAATATTATATTTAATTCTGGGAATTATAATAATTAGTATAAGTTTATTTTTAATAACTATTTATTTAAACTTATTTACAATCGGGTATACATTTATAGAATTTGTTTATTTTATAATTAGAAGTGGAATTATATGGTTATTATTATTGGGAATATTTTTTGTATATAAAGGAATAGGGAGGTTATTAAAAAATGAATTATTATTACGATATCGTAGTAAATTTTCAAGATACTAATTATATGTTTTACGATTGGAATGAAAAAGATAATATAGAATTTATAAAAAAAATTCCAATTTTTCAAGTTACAACAAATACATTAAAAGATTTTATAAATTATAATATCATTATTAATGAAGAAATATTGAATACCATAAAAGATAAAACAAAATTAAAAAAAAGTGTTTTAAAATATTGTGCCCTTTTTGTTAGTAAAAATGGTGCAATAGTTTTAGAATTTGATGATAAAGGTTTATCAATAAGCAGAAGTTTTTTACAAATTGAAGATGAAATAAATGTATTAGAAAGTTTATATACTTTACCATTTACAAAATTTAATTACAAAATTAAAAATAAAATAAATGTTAATAACATGTTAAGAATTGAAGAAGAAATTAAAAGATTTATAGAAATAGAAGTAAACAGCTTATATAAAAGAAAAAATTATACAAAATTAAATTATTTGTATAATGAATGGTTTAAAAAAGATAATAAAAATCCCAAAGAAATGAAAGAAGAAATGCATAAAAAATTAGAAAATGGAATTACAGAAAAAGAAATAAATATATATAATTTAATAAAACTTAGCTATAACAATGTATAAAAATAAGAAATATAGGTATCATATAAATGAAGGAATGATGTAAATGAAAAAAGTAGTATCTGTAATTAGTATTTTAGTAATAAGTTTAATTATGGTAGGTTGCAGTTGTATGAAAACTACTGCAAAAGGAGCTGTAGAAAGCTTTTTAGATCAATATAGAAATTTAAGTTCATCAGTAATCACAGATATGGATGAAGTAGTAGATAAAGAAACAGAATTAACTGAGGAACAAAAAGAAAAATATAGAGATGTATTAAAAAAACAATATTCAGATTTAAAATATGAAATAATTGATGAATCCTATGATGGAGATACTGCTGTTGTAGAAAGCAAAATAACAGTTTATGATTTATATAAAGTTCAAAAAGAAGCAACAGAATATTTAAATGATAATCCAGATGAATTTAATGATGAAAATGAGCAATATGATAGTGTAAAATTTATGGATTATAAATTAGAGCAAATGAAAAAAAATAATGATACAGTTGAATATACCATTAAATTTAATTTAACAAAAGATGAAAATGGGAATTGGCAAGTTACAGAAATATCTCAAGACGACTTAGAGAAAATTCATGGAATCTATAATTACGAAAGTGAATAATGTTATTCATTTTCTTTTAATTTAAAAGAATAATACTGTATTAAAGTTATAAATTGATTTATTTTTTCTTTAATATCTATATTTTTTTCTTCTATTTCAAAAAAGCTATTTTTAATTTTTTCTTGCAAAGAAACGTCTAGTTTTTCAAAATCAAATATATTATTTATATCATTATTAAAGGTTATATTAAATATATTCATTAAATTTATTAAACTATTATAAATATTTAAAAAGCTGTAATCTCGATTAAAAATATTATATTTATAATCTTCAATATATTTACAAATAAAATTATAAGCTTTAATTTCATTATTTGTTAAGTCAAAATTGTTTACAATCAATGACATTGATTTGTAATAGGAAATATTTTTTTTATTTTTTCCCTTGTTTAAAATATTATATATTTTAGAATTTAAGAAAAAATTGGTATATTTAAATATATTATAAAAACTAAATTTATTTTTTAATAAGAATTTACATAGATCATCAATATATGAAAAAGGAAAATTATAAATACCATAGGAATAAACTACGATAGTATAAATAATAATCCACAAAATATTTTTATCATATATATTTTGTAAATAATAATCTTCAATTTTTAACCATTTTTTATTTGGATATAAATCAATAATATAATTAAATATTATTAAATTACATTCATCAATTAAACATTCATCTTTTTTTTTATTTACATAATTTTTTATTCGGAACAAATTAGAGTAATTATAATTAACTTTTATCATTTTTGCCCCTAATTAATTGTAAAGAATATTTATTTTTATATTCATCAATAGTATATAAGCAATACTTAATAATTTCTAATTTATTACAACATTTTAATTCACTTTGAATTAAAGTATCAAATAACTCTTTTTTCATTTCTTTATCATTACTTCTAAACCAAATTAATAAATAATTTAAAGATAAAAAGTCACTATGTAAAAAAGTTATATTTTCAGAGTTTATCTGTCTCATTTCTTCTAATAAAACATTGTATATATCTTCTAATGTTGAAGCATTATTAAATAAACATATGTAAGTTTCATTAAATAATGCATGTAACATTTTTAATAATCTTGTTTTCTCTTCTTCATTTAAACCTAAAATAGGATAATTTGATATAATTATTTCAAAAATAGTTAAATAACTATATGATAAACCTTTATCATTAACTTCAATAATTAAGCTATAAAATGGCTCACTTAAAAAGAATAGTGCATAATTGATTATATTTAAAGGATAAACTTCACATAAATTAAATGCAGAACACATTTCACTAATATATGTAGGATTTTTATCTAAATATTCATAAGGGAGCTTAGTCATTAAAATAACAAAATACATAAAATCAATAGGATCAAAAAAATAATCTTCAAATTTTTTAAAATCAAAATTTTGATTTTTAGTAAAATAATTAATAGCTTTACAAAATTCTTTATAAAGTAACGGATTAATATTTTTAAAATCTTGACTTCTTTCTATATCCCTTTTTAATTTATGTAGATAAAAAGCGTTGTTGGAAATAACCATATAAATCCCCTCAAACATATTTTATCACATAAAACATATCTTTTTATAGAGGTAATTAAATGAAAAAGTTTATTTTTATAGTATTATTAATAATATTTCCTTTAAAAGTTTTAGCATTAAGTGCATGTAGTAATATAGTAATGGATTTAAATAGTGGCAGAATTCTTCATGAAAACAATAGTAATGATCAAAGATTAATAGCTAGTATTACAAAAATAATGACTTGTATAGTAACTATAGAAACTGCAGATTTAAATGAAGAAATAGAAGTAGGAGAGGAAGTATTAAAAGCATATGGAAGCGCAATATATATTGAAGTAGGTGAAAAATTAACTTTAAAAGATTTATTGTATGGTTTAATGCTTAGAAGCGGAAATGATGCAGCAGTAGTTATTGCAAAAAATGTAGCGGGAAATATGGAAAATTTTGCATTACTTATGAATGAAATGGCTAATAAAATTGGAATGAAAAATAGTTATTTTTATAATGCGCATGGATTAGAAGAAGATAATGATACAGGTAATTTATCAACAGCTTATGATATGGCTCTTTTAACAAAATATGCTATGAAAAATAAAACATTTAGAGAAATTTTTGGAACAAAAAAATACACAGTAAAAACTAACTATAAAACCTATTCATGGACAAATAAAAATAAACTTTTGCATAATTATGAATACATAACTGGGGGAAAAACAGGATATACAGAAAAAGCAAGAAGAACATTAGTAACAACAGCAAGTAGTAATAATATTGATTTAGTAACAGTAACACTTAATGATCCAAATGATTTTTTAGATCACAAAAAACTATATGAAGAAATATTTAGAAACTACGAAGCAGTAAAAGTATTAGACAAGAATAAGTTTGAAATAAAGGAAGATACAATTTATAAAGATGATGAATTATACATATTAGAAGACGTTTATATACCAGTAACAAAAGATGAAAAACAAAATATAGAAATAAAATATAAATTATATGATAATAAAAGTTATTCTGATAATGATAAAGTTGGAGTAGCAGAAATTTATATAAAAGATTCATTAATTGATGAAGTAAACATTTATGTATTAAAGGAAAGTAAAAAAGAAAATTTATCATGGTGGGATAAATTATTAAGGTGGCTAAAATGGTAAGTTATATTTGGTTTTTTTTAATATTAATAGGAATAATATTTTCTTTCTTTACAGGAAGATTAGACATAATTAATGATAGTATATTAACCAATGGCCAAAAGGGTTTAGATTTAATGCTATCTATATTACCAATTATAGTATTATGGACTGGTATAATGAAAATTGCTGAAGATTCAGGATTATTACAAAAGTTTGCTAAATTAGTAGAACCATTATTATCTAAATTATTTCCAAGTCTTCCCAAAAATAATAAAGCATTAGGATTTATTGCATCAAATATTGCCGCAAATATGATGGGGTTAGGTAGTGCAGCAACGCCATTTGGCTTAAAAGCGATGAGTGAATTACAAAAAATAAATAAGGATAAAGATGTCGCTAGTGAAGCAATGATTACTTTTTTAGTTTTAAATACTGCTGGAGTAACAATAGTTCCAACAACAGTTTTAGCGTTAAGAATTGCACATGGATCTATAAATCCGTCTGAAATAATATTACCAGGGGTAATTGCAACATTCTGTTCAAGTTTAGGTGGCTTATTACTAGATTACTACATACGTAAAAGGAGAAAAAAACTATGAATTTATTTTCTAAAATAGTAATTCCTGTTTTTATAGTTTTTGTAGTATTTTATGGATTTAAAAAAAAGATAAATATATATGAATCGTTTTTAGAAGGCGCAAAAGAAGGGTTAATAATATCTTTTAATATATTTCCATCAATAATAGCGATGGTGTTTGCTATAAATATTTTTTTAGATAGTAATTTTGTTTATGATGTGTTAGGCTTTTTTAGCCCATTATTAAAATTTATAAATATACCAATTGAAATTATGCCAATGGCTATATTAAGACCTATTTCGGGAACAGCATCACTTGCTATAATGAATGACATTTTTATTAATTACGGTCCTGATTCATACATAGGAAGATTAGCAAGTGTTTTACAAGGGTGCACAGATACAACAATATATGTTTTAGCGCTATACTTTAGCTCAGTAGGTATAAAAAAAATAAGATATTCGTTGGGAGTAGGCTTATTTGCTGATTTAGTTGGTATAACGGTAGCATTTTTAATAACAATGTTATTTTTTTAAATAGTATGTTATACTTTAATTGGTGATGCAAATGGAACGATTACAAAAAGTAATAGCAAATTATGGATACACATCAAGAAGAAAAGCCGAGGAACTTATAAAAAAGAAAAAAGTTATGGTTAATGGAAAAATTATTACAGAGTTAGGGGTCAAAGTTGATACTAATGATATTATAAGTATAGATGGAGTTATAATAAATAAAGATATCAAACATGAATATTATATTTTAAATAAGCCAAGAGAAGTAATAAGTAGTGTTACTGATGAAAATGGCAGAATAACCGTAACTGATTTAATTAACACTGAGGCAAGAATTTATCCAATTGGAAGACTAGATTATGATACTACTGGTTTAATATTGCTTACTAATGATGGAGATTTTGCTAACGTTTTAATGCATCCAAGTTATGAAATTGAAAAAACATATATTGCCAAAATAAATAAAATTTTAAGTAAAGAAGATATAAACAAAATAAAAAAGGGAATTAAAGTTGAAAATAGAGCAGTAGATGTAAAAAAATTAAAAATAAAAAAAATAGATAAAGAAAAAAATAGTATGATTGTTGAAGTAACAATTGTTGAGGGAAGAAATCATATAATCAAAAAATTATTTAAAGAATTGGGAGTTGAAGTTTTAAAACTTAGTAGAATTGGCTATGGATTTTTAGATGTCAAAGACTTAAAATCTGGAGAATATCGTAAGTTAACTATTAAAGAAATAAAAAAACTTTTTGCTTTAGCTAAAAAATAAAAAAAGTCAGTGATTGACTTTTTTTAATTATTTATTAGTTTCATTATTATCTTCTTCAACTATTGATATAGCACCAACTGGACAAGAATTTATAGCATTTTTTAATGCTTCTGAATCAAGATTTTCATTGCTTTTTGCAGAGGATAAATCACCATCAAATTCAAAATGTTCTTCGTCAACTGAAATACATAATCCACATCCAATACAATTTTCATTTACTACTAATTTTTTCATATTAACCTCCTACCATGTTAATTATATTAAATAGTTTTTTAAAAATCAATCATAATTATTTAAAAAAAAAGTAAAATATGTTATGATTTAATGGAGGTAGCAATATGGATTCTAGATTGAATAAATATAGTGATAATAAAAATATGTCAAGAGTTACTAGAAATATGGATCTTTATAAAGAAATTAATAATACTAGTCTTGAAAATTACAGCATAAAAAGTAATGCAACCATTATAGGTAATCAAGAACCAGAAATAGATATTGAAAAAATAAAAAAAATATTAGACACTAAATACAATGAAGCTCCAAAAAGAAGAAGTATTCGTGTTGAACCCAAAGTAGAAGAATCAAAATTAATTGATGATACCCCCACAAAAGAATATGATTTAAACGTTATATTAGAAAAAGCAAAAGATGAAAAAGAAGAAACTTATGAAGAAGCTAGAGCTAAAAAATTAAGGAATACTCAATATGACATCTTAAATAATTTAAATATAGAAAATAAAAAAGAAGATGCTTCTACAAAAGCAGAAGATGATTTAATGGAATTAATTAACACAATAACAATTAATGAAGCAAAAAAAAATCAAAATGATGAAGATGGTGATCCATTAAATATATTAAATGAGCTTAAAGGTGAAGAAGGAACAGAAGTATATGAAAGTATGACTGAAAAGATTACAGAAACTAATAATAACTTAAATAAAGCTCAAAAACAAATAGAAATAAATAAAGAAGCAATTGACGATTCATTTTATACAACTAATTTATTTAAGAAAAAGGATTTTGAAGATAGTGAAGATGAATTTGTTGATAACGATAAATTAAATATTGGAATAAAAATATTAATAGCATTAGTAATTATATGTTTTATAATTGGACTAATATTATTTTTGAAATCATTTCTAAATTTTTAATTCATAATATTTAATATGAAAAGATTAAAAATAAGAAAAAAATATAAAATATCAAAGATTTTACTTTTAACTCTAACTTTGATATTTTTTTTAACATTGTTTTTAATTAAAATATATTCTAAAAAAGTTACACCCAAAATAATTGAGGTTGCAGAAACTAAAATAACAAAATTTACTGAATCATTTTTAAGTAATAATATTGGATATGATATACTAAATGATAGCATAATAGATAATATATTAGTTATTAATAAAAACGATGATAATGAAATATTATATGTGGATTATAATTTAAATCAAGCATATAAAGCTCTAGAAGTAGTTACTGATGAAATAAATACCTTAATTAATAATTTAGAAAATGGAGAATATAAAAATTATCAAGATAAAGATATAGAATTTAGTAAGCATGGATTAATATTAAAATTACCATTATTTGTTTCTTCAAGTAATCCATTATTTGCTAATTTAGGACCCAAAATTTATTTGAAAATAAATTTTATTGGAAGCATATTAACTAACATAAAAAGTCAAATTGTAGATTATGGAATAAATAATGCATTAGTAGAACTATACGTAACAATAAAGATAACCGAGGAATTGATAACACCGGTTACTAATAATAAAATAGAAACTGAATATGATGTATTAATAGCATCAAAAGTAATTAATGGCAGAGTCCCAGATTACTATGGAGGTGCAATAATTGAAAAAAGTAATATGTTATCTATTCCATTAGAATAATATTTATGATATACTTAAATGTAGAATAGATAGTGATAAGTAATAAGAGAAAGGGACCAATTTAATAGAGAATATTTCTATAAAATTGATTATAAGTGTGAATATGAATCAAGTTTTTATTAATGAAGCATTTTCTAAAGCAATAAGTAACTATTTAAGTAGTGCTGATCAACCTCAGGGTATATTGTATAACTCATTTTTAGTGGTAATTATTCGCTTGTTGATAAATATATATAGTGAACTTGATATAGTAAATCCGATGGTAGTAAATGATGAAGAGTTATTAATAACAAATTTAAGTAAATATGGATATGAAAAAGAAAATATAAAATTGTTTTTATCAAAAATTCAACTATATTATGATTTGGAAAAAGAAAATGAACATAAAGTTGTTAAATTTAAAAATAAATATTTTGTTGATATACAAAAAGATTTAATAGATATGTTTATTGCTAAAAAGTTAAATTATAGAATAACTATTGAAGAAACTAAAGAGTTTTATAATTTACTATATACTCCTTACTGTCCAAATCCATTACAAGTATCTTATAATTTTTTAATGGCTGAAGACGTATTAGAAATAGATATGTATTTTAAAAAAGAAATGAAAGAAAATGTAAAAGAGATAAAGCCAAGAGAAAAAAATTTATTAAATGTAAAAGCATATGAAATACTTAATTATAGTATGAGTGATATAGAAAATATGGATTACAGTCAAATTGATAAACTCAATCACCAAGTATATGACTATTTTAAAATAAGAGAAAATGCAATTAATAAAGAATATTTATTAGAAAAAGCTATTGAAGCAATAGAAAGAGAAAAAAATAAAGTAACTTCAGGTAATGGATATGTCGATATATTATTAATAATGAGTATTATATGCACAATAATAATGTTAGTGGGAATTTTTGCATTTATAATTGTATAGAGGTAAAATGAAAATAGTAGAAGTAAATTCAAAAAAGTATGAAGTTATAAAAGATTATCGAGATGCGTTAGATATTGATGAAGTAAATGACAAATTAACAGATTATTTTGAAAGTTTTGATTATATTTTAGGGGATTACGCATATGGTAAATTAAGACTAAAAGGTTTTAATGATAAAAGTAATAAAAATTTTAAGACAATAAATGACATTGCAAAAATTGATGAATATATAAAAAATAATTGTGCTTTTGAGTGCAGACACTTTATTTTAAAAGCAATAGATATTGAAAAAAAATAAAGGCTTTGTTATAATCTCAAGTTTGACAGTTTGAAGAAATAAAAACCTCTCAATTCCTTTATTTATGCAGGATTGAGAGGTTTTA
>CALVXN010000017.1 GCA_944371315.1 uncultured Bacilli bacterium
TTCAAAATTTGACAAAAAAATAACCATTTTTCAATGGTTTGCTAAGATTTATCTTTTCAAAAGTGTTTAAGTTCCGAATATAAACAATGTCAATTCTATCAAAATGTTTTCCCATTCCTAACCACCATATATAAAACAATTATATTATAAATTAATAAAAAAATACAACAATTTTACATAGTTTGGCATATTATTTTGTAAATAATTTGTTGAAATTAGTCAAAAATGATATAATACCAATGAATAATATAATAAGGAGGCATTAGATAGTGAAGAAATTAATAACTATGATTATAATTTTTGTTAGCTTTTTTTTCATAACTAATAATGCTTCTGCAACAAGTTATACAGCAAGGGCATATATTTTAGATCAAGGTGCAAATGTAAGAACAGGACCTGGAACACAAAATAAAAAATTAACTTCACTTGGAAAAGGATCATACTATAATTTAGTTGAAGATAAAACATACAAAGATACAAATAATTATTATGATTGTAATAGTGATTGGTATCAAATATATTATAATGGAACTGCAACAGGATATGTTTGCGGAGATCATGTAGAAGTTATTAGAAGTTATAGCACTGATGACGTTGCACCAACTACAACTTGTGAAATTGAAATGAGCAACTTAGGATTTCCTTCAAGTTATTGGGGAGGATTATGTGCTCTTAAAGAAAAACATCCAAATTGGCAATTTACACCTCTTAAAATAAATTATGATTGGAGTTATATTATTGAAAAAGAAAGTCCATGTGGAACTAATCTTATTTATGGAAGTAGTGATAACGCAGGATTTATAGATACAACCTGTGCTGCTTACGATAGTGGATATGTAGGCATTACTCAAACTGGATTAGCATACTATATGGATCCTCGCAATTTTTTATCTGATCGATTTATATTTCAATTTCAAGCACTAAATTATGATAATAATTTTTCTTCAAACTACATAAACGCTGTAACAAATATTATTGGGAGCAGTGAATTTTATAAATATCATTTAAATTTAGGGACTAATATATCAGATTTAATAAATAGTAATGGTTTAACGCTTAATGTTAGTCCAATATTTACTGCATCAAGAATGTTACAAGAGTTAGGAAGTAAAGACTCATTATATAGTTTATATAGTGGGGTATATACAGCAGATTCTAGCACATATTATGGTCAAAAATTTATAGAACTAGCGGGAAGTGCAACTGCTTATCAAGGATATTATAATTTTTTTAACTTTGGAGTAAGTGATTCATGTGTTCAATCAAATGGAACTGCATATTGTGGACTAAATTATGCATATCGTCATGGATGGAACAGTGTTAATGCTGCAATTCAAGGCGGATTGTCTCAAATAGCTAATAATTATATTGCAGCAGGGCAACATACAGGTTATTTACAAAAGTTTAATGTTAATCAAACTAATTCATCAAGCATCGCTACGCATCAATATATGACTAATGTTTCGGCGCCATCAAGTGAGTCAGCAATAACATACAACACATATAATAATTTAAATATTTTAGAATCATCTTTTATATTTAATATTCCAGTTTATAACAATATGAATGCTACCATTATTAATAGCCCAGGCGGAGCAGTTGATGGAGGAGAAGATAATCCACCAAGTAGCCTACCAATTAGCACAATAGTAACATCAAGTGGTTATAAATATAGTAGTAATTATATTTCAGGAATTGCAATAGGAACTGATGTATCAACAATAAAAACAGCAATTGAAACAATAGGAGGACCTAACACAGTAACTATATATAATCAATCTGGATCTGTTGTTAATAGTGGAATAATTGGGACTGGGTTTAAAGTAGTAATCAATAACTCAAGTAGTGTAGAAACCTTAGAAGTAGTAATAAAAGGAGATACATCTGGCGACGGCGTAGTAAATGCTTTAGATTTATTACAAGTTCAAAAAAACATATTAGGAACATATTCTTTAAGTGGAGCATACCAAATGGCTGGTGATACATCATCAGATGGTTCAATTAATGCCTTAGATTTATTACAAATTCAAAAAAGTATTTTAGGAACATACTCTATAGTTCAATAAAGGAGAATAAATGAAAAAAATTAAATATTTTATAATTACAATAATAAGTTTACTCATTATCCCATTAGCTGTTAATGCCGCCAGTGGAACAATTAAAGTAACCGGTTCATCTCAAGTTGTAGTAGGAAATAAAATTACACTTACTGTAACATTATCTAGTTCTACAAAAATTGGTAGTTGGCAAATGAACTTAAATTATGATAAAAATTATTTGCAATTAACAAGCACTAATTCTGAAGCTGGTGGAACAATGATGGCTAACACAACAGCAACGGGTTTAACAAAGAAGACATATACATTTACTTTTAAGGCATTAAAGACGGGTTCAACCAAAGTATCAATTGATAGTTATTTAGTATATGCATTTGATGATTTAAGTCAAATGAGCATTTCTACATCAAGCAAAACTGTAAAAATAATGACCCAAGAAGAATTGGAAGCAACTTACTCAAAAGATAATAATTTAAAAAGCTTATCTGTCGAAGGCTTTGAATTAAATGAAGAATTTTCTAAAGATTTAACTGCTTATACAGTTACAGTTCCAGAAGACACTAAACAAATTACCATAAATGCCAAAGAAAATGATTCCTCTGCATCAGTAACAGGAACAGGAACATTTGATGTAACACAAGGAACAAATACATTTGAAATAGTTGTAAGGGCAGAAAATGGTTCAGAAAAAACATATACATTAACAGTTGAAGTTAAAGATAATAACCCTATAAATGTTAGTATTGATGATGAAAATTATACAGTAGTTAAAATAAAAGAATATTTACCACAAGTAAATGCATATCAAGAAACGACAGTAAAAATAAATGATTTTGATATACCTGCATATACAAGTGATTTAACTAAAATGACTTTGGTGGGCCTTAAAGATATTGATGGGAATATTGCTCTTTACATATATGATGAAAAAAATAATACTTATACAAAATATAATGAAATAGTTGGTAATAATTTAGTTGTTTATCCTAAAGAAACAGATAAAGTATTAAAGGACTATGAACTAGGAAAAATTAAAATTGGAGATTTAGAAATTCCAGCATACTATTTAAATAATGATTCTAGATTTGCAATTATATATGGTATAAATGTTGAAACCGGTGAAGAAGGATTCTTTAAATATGATAAAAAAACTCAAAGCTTTTTAAAATATGACGATGAAATGATTAATAAGTTACTAGAACAAAATGAACTATATTCATATATTATTATTGGATTTAGTGGAATATTATTGATAATGTTTATTCTATTAATAAAGAAGAATAAGAAAAGAAAGAAAAAAGAAAATTTAAAAAATGATAATAATAAAAAAGAAGAAATAAAAAAATATGAGAATAAAAATGAAGATAAAAATGAAATAATAGAAATTGATAATAATATTGATAATAATAAAGATGAAGAAACATATGATATTTTAGAAAAAAAGTCAAAAAAGAAGAAACATAAAAAACAATCATAATAAGATTTGCAAATTATATAAAACAAAAATGGTTTTAAAATCCATTTATATAGTTACATAGATAATAAAATTAAAAGATTATGATTTAAGCCAAAAATAAAAAGTATGAAATCTTTTTATTTTTTTAATTAATTATTTGTAATAAAAAGTAATAATGATATAATAAATAATGGTGAGACTAGTGAAAGAAAATGATGCCTACAAAAAAAGTATTAATGAAATATTAGAAGAATATAAAACTTCCTTAGATGGATTAAATGAACAAGAAGTAAAAAGAAGATTAAATATATTTGGAAAAAATATACTTATAAACAAGAAAAAGAAAAGTAAGTTAAAGATATTTATTGACCAATTTAAAAATATAATGATAATTCTTTTAATAATAGTAGGTTTGATGTCATTATTTTATGCTATATTTACAAATGGTGATTATTTAGAACCAATAGTTATTTTAGGAACAACTTTAATAAATTGTTTTATGGGATATTTACAAGAATCTAAAGCAGAAGATGCAGTTGAAAAATTAAAAAAATATTCAGCATTATGGACAACTGTTAAAAGAGATGGAAAGATAATTGAAATAAATTCAAAAGACTTAGTAAGAGGTGATTATATTATTTTAGAAGCTGGTGATAAAATACCAGCAGATGCTAGAATAGTAAAAAGTTATTTTGCAAAATGTGATGAATCAATATTGACTGGAGAAAGTTTAAATATTGATAAAAATGATAAAACTTATGATAAAAAGTTGTTAATAGCTGAAAGACATAATATGGTATATTCAGGAACAATTTTAGTAGCAGGAAAAATTGAAGCAATAGTAACTGCAACAGGAATGAATACAGAACTTGGAAAAATTGCATCAACTTTAGATAAAGATATTGAACCTATAACACCTCTTGAAGTAAAAGTAAAAAAAATAAGTGCATTTATATCTGGCATTGCAGCATTTTTAGTAGCATTTGTTTTATGTTATGGCTTATTTATGGATTATTCACTATTAAACGTAGTTATGTTATGTATTTCAATGATTGTAGCTAGTGTTCCAGAATGCTTACCAATAGCCATAACAGCAACGCTTTCAATTGGTGTTAGTGAAATGGCCAAGAAAAAATCAATTGTTAGAAATATGGCAGCAATAGAAACTCTTGGAGCAACAGAAATAATTTGCACAGATAAAACAGGAACTTTAACTACAAATAAAATGGAAGTTATTAAGATTTTTACCAATAATGAGATTATAAATTTAAAGAATATAAAATCATATACTGAGTTGATAAATATAATGGCTATTTGTAATAATGCAACTCTTGATAATAATAAATTTATGGGAGATTCAGTAGAAGTTGCTTTAAGTAATTATTTAACAAAAGAAAAAGTAAATTTAAATAAAATAAATAAAGAAAATAAAAAGATAATAGAATTACCGTTTGATTCTAATAGAAAAATGATGAGTGTAATAAGTGAAAATAATAATAGTTTATTTATATATACAAAGGGAAGTTTATCATCGATATTAGAAAAAAGTAAAAGAATTTTAATTAATGGAAAAATAGAAAAATTAAATAAGAAAATAAAAGAAGAATATTTAGAAATTGAAAAAGAATTATCTAAAAATGCTTTAAAAGTGCTAGCATTTGCTTATAAAGAAATAACTTCATCAATAAAAAAAGAAGAAGATTATGTTAATGAAGAAGACAATTTAATTTTAGTAGGACTTATAGGTTTAAAAGATCCCGCAAGAAAAGATGTAAAAGAATCTATTGCAATGTGTAAAGAAGCACACATAAGACCAATTATGATAACGGGGGATAACCTAGAAACAGCATTAGCAATTGGTAAAGAAGTTGGCATATGTCAAAGTGATAATGAAGGAATAAATGCATCAATGCTTACTAATTTAAGCAACGATGACATAATTGAATATGTAAGTAAATATTCTGTATTTGCACGCGTTAGTCCAGAAAATAAAGTTCAAATAGTAACGGCACTACAAAAAATGGGAAAAGTTGTTGCAATGACGGGTGATGGAGTAAATGACGCACCAGCTATGAAACTTGCAAACGTTGGAATAGGCATGGGAAAAAGTGGAACAGATGTAACTAAAAATGTTGCAGATATTATTCTTTTAGATGATTCATATAAAACAATTACAACCGCAGTATCAGAAGGAAGAAGAATATATGACAATGTAATTACAAATGTTTTATACAATTTGTCAAGTAACTTTACAGAAATAGCAATTATTTTAATAGGAATGTTTACAGGAAGCACTATCATTACAGCAATACACGTTTTATACATAGATTTAGTAGCAGATACAATACCTTCTATAGCATTGGCTTTTGAAGGTGCATCAAAAAATAATATGAAAAAAAAGCCAAATGGACTTAATAAAAAAATATTTACAAAATTCTTTTTAGCATTTTTATTTATCTCAGTAATATTAGAAACTGGAATAAGTTTATTTGTATATTTTATGTTTAAAAACATGGGTAGTGACATAGCACAAACATTAGCATTATTTAGCATAGTAATAAACGAATTTGTTTTTGCTTATAATTGTAGATCATTAAAGGAAAGAATATTTGAAAAAGGAATATTTAGCAATAAACATTTAAATATTGGTATACTAATTTTATTTTTAATTCAACTTGTTGTATTTTTCACTCCAATAGGAAAACTTTTTGGACTTAACATAATTAATTTTTCACAATTTGCTTTTGTTATTTTAGTAAATATTGCATCGTTTATTATTTTAGAATTGATAAAACCGTTAATCGTTTTATTATTTAAAGATGAATAACAGTTGATATAAAAATAAAATATTGATATAATTAAAATATAGTAAAAAAAGGTAATAAGATGGATTTGAAAGAAGAAAATTTAATGGATGAAATAGGGAAAAAGAAAAAGAAAAAAACAATAATAACTACATTTATAGTAATATTAATATTAATTCTATGTGGAATTTTAGCATATTATTTTTTGTTTTTAAAAAAAGATAATGGAAAAAATAAGAATCAAAATGTTAATAATATTATATTAGAATCAGAATATGAAATGAGTGGAAATGAACTAGAAGATTTTGATTTAACATTTTTAAAATTAGAAAATAATGAAGAAAACATGATATATAGCCCATTATCAATAAAATATGCATTAGCAATGCTTGCTGAAGGTGCAAATGGAAAAACCAAAGAACAAATAACAAGTATATTGGGAAAATATCAAGCAAAAAAATATGCAAATAGTAAGAATATGTCTATGGCAAATGCATTATTTATTAAAAATAGTTATAAAGATTCTATAAAAGATAGTTATACCAATGCTTTAAAAACAAAATATAATGCAGAAGTAATTTATGATCCATTTAAGAATCCAAATAATTTGAATTCATGGGTAGAAAATAAAACTTTGAACTTAATAAATAATTTATTTGATGATGTGAGTGAACTTGATTATGCATTGGTTAATGCATTAGCTATTGATATGGATTGGATTAATGAGCTGCAAGAGGTATTTGGAAATTATGAAATAACATATCAGCATGAAAAATATTCTTATTTTATACCTTGCTTAAATAAAATTGATAGTGAAGTTCCTAGTTTAAATTATTTTGAATTAGAGTTTAGAAATAGTAGCAAAGTAAATTCAGTTAAAATTGGTGCAGTTATAAATAAATATGATATAGTTAATATTTTAGGTGAACAAAATATTAGAAAAACGATTAGTGATGCTTATGAAAAGTGGAAAGTAGAAAATCCAAATGAATTGATTGATGATTTTGATGAATATTTGGATCAATATATTTATGATTTAGATAAGAATTATGGAAACGTAAGTTCATCAACTGATTTTGAATTTTATGTAGATAAAGATGTAAAAGTATTTGCAAAAGATTTAAAAAAATATGATGGAAGAACATTACAATATATTGGAATAATGCCAACAGAAGAAAATTTAAGTGATTTTATAGCTAATTTAGATAAAAAAGAATTAAGCAATATAATAAGTAATTTAAAGTCAATTGAAATGAAGAATTTTAAAGAAGGAGTAATAACTGAAATTAGTGGTTATATTCCAGTATTTAAATATGAATATGAACTAAATTTAGTAAATGATTTAAAAAAACTCGGAGTTACAGATATATTTGATGAAGAAAAAGCTGATTTATCTAGTTTAACTGAAGATAAAACTAAAATAATAGACGCCAAACATAAAGCTAATATTGAATTTTCTAATGAAGGGATAACCGCAGCAGCTGCCACTTTTATTGGTGGTGAAGGTAATACAATAGGCGGTTTTGACTATTTATATGATGTTCCAGTTGAATACATTGATTTAACATTTAATAGACCATATTTATATTTAATAAGAGATAAAGATAGTAATGAAGTTTGGTTTGTGGGAACCGTTTATGAACCAACTTTATATGAAGAATACAGTTTAGAAAATGAAGAATTTTAAAATTCTTCGTTTTTGTTTTAAATATTAAAAAAACAAAATATGCTTCTTTTATTTTTTAAATATTTAGGATATAATACTACTAGGTGTAGATATGAATTTAGTAGTAAATGATCATAACATATTCATTATAATTTTAGTAACATTAATAACTAGTTTAATATTGGTTCCAATTGTAAAAAAAGTTGCAATTCATGTTAATGCAATGGATGAACCAAATCCTAGAAAAATTCATAAGGTTCCAATGCCAAGACTTGGTGGCTTAGCAATATATTTAGCATTTTTACTTGGATATATATTGTATGGTGAAATTAGCACTCAGATGATATCGATATTAATTGGAAGTTTTTTATTAATACTAGTGGGCATGATTGATGATATTAATTCAGTTCCTGCTAGATATAAACTAATTGTGCAAATTATAGCAGCATCCATAGTTGTATTATATGGAAATTTATCATTTACTGAAATATCTTTATTAGGACAAAGAATATTTTTTAATAAAATAATTGGATCAATAATTTCAATAATATTTATTGTAGCAATAACTAATGCTATTAATTTAATTGACGGTTTAGATGGCTTAGCAGCAGGAATAAGTTCTATTTATTTTTTAACCATAGCAATAATTGCGATTATATTAAATAGACTTGGTGGTCTAGACATAATTATTTCTTTAATTATGTTAGGGTCTACCTTAGGCTTTCTAGTTCATAACTTCCCACCAGCAAAAATATTTATGGGGGATTCTGGAAGTTTGTTTTTAGGTTTTATGATATCAGTAATCGCCTTACTTGGATATAAAGTAACAACTTTTACATCTTTAATAGTTCCAATAGTAATATTAGCAATTCCAATATTTGATACCGTTTTTGCAATATTAAGACGATTATTAAAAGGCCAAAATATAGGTGTAGCAGATAAAGAACACTTTCATCACCAACTTCTAAAAATGAAATATAGCCCAATGAAAAGTATAATCATAATTTATTTAATTAATATTGCATTTGCTTCAGTTTCTATTTTCTATGTCTTAGGAGATACTCAAATAGCAATTGCTATATATATAATTTTAATGATATTACTACTTTTTGTAGTATTAAATACAGACATATTATTTGATCATAGTAAGAAAAATAAGGTGGTAGTAAATGAAAAGGTTAAAAGAACAAAAAGAAAAAAGAAAAAAAGTTCTAAATAATGTAACACTTATTTTTCTTTTTTTATTTCCCTTATTTAGCACAGTTTATTTTCATAGTAGCATTATTACGTTATTTGAAGTTATTACAGTATTTATAATTTTCTTATTAACTATAATAATTTTTAGTGAATCAAGAAAAAATGTAAAGTATATCTTTTTATATTATTTGTTATGTTTAATATTTTTAATAATTAGCTATTTAAGAGCACAAAATTTTGTATCACTAGTTCCCAATAATTTTAATTATAGTTTAATTAAAGAAGGTTTAACAATATTAAAATTGATTACTCCGATTACTTTTTTATATTCATTATATTATCAAAAAATTGAATGGAAAAAATATATTATAGTGTTAAAAGTATGGACTATATTAATTAGCTTTACAATTATAATTACAAATATTTTAAAATTAAGTTTGTCATCATATACGGACGATTTTATAACAAAGAATATTTTCGAATGGAGTATTAATAATTATTATCAAGAAACTGCAAGTAAAGGTTTATTTATGTATGCTAATCAACAAGCAGCATTTATGATTATGTTATTGCTTATATTTGTTTATGATTGTTTATATAAAAACAAAAAAAGCATTTTCTATATTTTAGTGTTATCATTAGCCATGTTAATGCTTGGAACCAGAGTATCAAGTGTTGGAGGATTACTAACACTTATATGCGCAACAATTTTTTATGTTATTTTAATACTTTATAAAAAAGAAAAAATTAAATGGCATTTTTTATATCTTTTGATACCCATTAGTATTTGGCTTATATTACTTCCAATATCGCCATACGCAAATAGAAATATAGAATTAAATTTAGCTTATGAAATTAATGATCTTGATATTTTAGCTTACGGTGAAATAAAAGAAAATGCTGAAATATTAGATGAAAAAATAAAATACGTATATGCAAATTATAATCCCAATTATTTACCCAAAGTATTTTTTGAAAATTACTATCCGATAAAGTATGATACAGAGTTTTGGTATAATTATGTTAAAAATACAAAAATAGAAGATATAAACTACCGTAATATTGAAAAAAGTATAATTAAAAGGGTAATTGAAATAAATGATAATAAATTTGATATTTTATTTGGAATAAGTAACACAAGAATACAGAACATAGTAAATATAGAAAGTGATTTTGTCTTACATTATTATGCATTTGGCATAGTAGGAGCATTATTATTATTATTTATATATATTTTTTTAATAGTTAATAGCTTATACAATTTCTTCAAATATCAAACTTATTATATGTTTACCATTACTACAATAATTCTTTTATTTATATTTTCTGCATATTTAACTGGAAATATAATTAATTCAACAAATATAATTATTCCATTTACATTTATTGCAAGTGGCGTTTTTCTAAGCAAAAAGGTTGATAATTAAGAATATTTTTTGCTATAATGAATTTAGAAAGGATATAACTGATATGAAATTTATAAATAACTTAAAATGGACGTATAAAAAATATGGTTTTTTATTACAACAATTAGTAACAAGAGATTTTAAGGTAAAATATAAAAGAAGCGTTTTAGGAATAGTGTGGAGTTTACTTTATCCGATAATGATGATGGCTGTAATGGCGGTAGTATTTTCTAACGTATTTAAATTTTCTACACCAGGAGTTAGTTACTTAGCATACTTACTTATAGGCTTAACATATTTTAATTATTTTAGTGAAGCATCTAATTTGGCGATGAGTAGTGTTGTTGCAAATTTTAGTTTAATAAATAAAGTATATATACCTAAATATATTTTTCCTTTATCAAAATGCTTATTTGTTGGTATTAATTTTTTACTTACATTAATTCCATTATATGTTGTAATAATTGCAACAGGAACTGGACTTAATTGGTGGCATTTATTATTGCCATTCTCATTTATATGTTTATTTTTATTTACTGTCGGAATGGGTTTTATTTTATCTACAATATCAGTATTTTTAAGAGATATGTTTTATATATATGGAATAATTATTACAATATGGACATATTTAACCCCAATTATGTATGATATATCTATTATTAATCCAACATTACAATTTATAATGAAATTTAATCCGCTATATCAATTTATAAATTTTGCTAGATCTATAATCCTTTATGGAAATTGTCCAACATTAGGACAATTTGCAGGTTGTGCAGTTTCGGCATTAATCGTATTTTTCTTAGGTATCTTTATATTTAAAAAGAAACAAGATAAATTTATTTACTATGTTTAGGAGGGCATATGAAAAAGAAAGAAATTATGATAGATGTCGATAATGTATCAATGCGTTTTAATTTAGGAATAGAAAAGGGATTTTCACTTAAACAATGGTTTGTAGATTTTGGCAAACATAAAAAAAAGAAAAAAAATGAATTTTGGGCATTAAAAGATGTTGATTTTAAAATTAATCGTGGAGAAGTAGTGGGATTTATTGGAGCAAATGGTGCTGGTAAGTCAACTCTTTTAAAAGTTGTAGCAGGAGTAATGAAACCAACAAAGGGAAGTGTAAAAGCATATGGAAATATATGTCCAATGATAGAACTTGGTGCTGGATTTGATTCACAACTTACAGCGAGAGAAAACATTTACTTAAATGGTGCAGTAATGGGATATTCCAAAGCTTTAATTGATTCTAAATTTGAAGAGATTGTAGAATTTTCGGAATTAAGAGATTTTTTAGATGTTCCAGTTCAAAACTTTTCATCAGGTATGGTTGCTAGACTTGCTTTTTCAATAGCAACAATAGTAGAACCAGAAATTTTAATAGTAGATGAAATATTATCAGTAGGTGATATTGCATTTCAAGCAAAAAGCGAAGCTAAAATGATGGAAATGATTAGTGGCGGAACAACAGTATTATTTGTATCACATTCAATTAATCAAATTAAAAAAATGTGCGATAGAGTATTATGGTTAGAACATGGGGTTGTTCAAAAAATTGGCGGTAAAGAAGTGTGTGATGAGTATATAAAATTTATGGAAAAAAAATGAGTTTAGGGGACTAATAATGATAAAAAAAATAAAAAATTATTATGATATATACGGTTTTAAGCAAACAATATATAAAATTATTAGATATTTAAAATTTATGTATCAATCGAATTCTAAAAAAACTGGAGCATATAAACTAAATAGATATGAAAAAAATACCATTACTTTAAAAAATAAACAAATGTTTATATTTGCTAATAATAGTTATAATAACAAAAATAATTATTCAAAGTTATCTAATTATTATAATTTATTAGGATATTCAGTTTATTATATATATATAAAGAAAAATGATGAAAATGAAAGAAAAAAACCACTTGTATATTATAAATCATTATATAAATTAAAACCAAAAGAATGTAAATTTGATGATGATACATTAGTAATATTTGAAAATAAGAATTTAAAATTTAAAGAATATTTTGAAAAAGCAAAAATTAATAAATCAATTATAGTAGTAAACCCTTTTAAAACAAATTTGAATCAAAATAAAAAAGATGCAATATGGGTAAAGCGTGAATTGAATAACAAAAAGTGCGATGCAGAATTTTACAATAATATTTCTATAATAATTTTAAATCATAACAATTTAGGAATTATTAATAAATGTATTGATACTTTAATAGAAAATAAGAAAAAATACGAATATGAAATTATTGTAGTAGATAATCAAAGTAATGATGGATCATATGAAAATTTAAAACAAAAATATAAGAATAGAATAAAATTAATAAGAAATATTAAAAATGGTTGCTCATCAGGACGAAACTTAGGTGTAAATAATTCATCCAAAGATTATATTGTTTTTTTGGATAGTGATCAATGGGTAATAAATAATAGTTGGTTAGATAATTATATAAATATTTTTCTGAATAAAAAAAATGTCGGAGCTATTGGGTGGACCGCTGGCTGGTTTAATAGAAATGGTTATGCATATCATACTGTTGATGATTTTGAATATAGATATATGCCCCCACAAGGTTTATATCGGTCAGATATAGGCTACCTTGGCAGCGGCGGAATGATGATTAGTAAAAAATTTTTTAATAAAATTGGAGGTTTTGATGAAAAATATGACCCTACTTGCTATGAAGACACAGATTTATCATTGAATATAAGAAATCATGGCAAAGAATTAATATATTGCCCATATTTAGGTATTAAACATTTGCCACATCAAACAACAAAAAGTGGAAGTGATAAACATAGAAATTTAATACAAGAAAAAGGTAAATATTTTGTAAAAAAATGGAAAGAAAAAAACAAAAAATTATTAAAATATATAAAATAAAAGAAAGGAAATATAAATGAAAGAAAGTATATTTAAAGATAAAACATTAATGATAACAGGAGGAACTGGATCATTTGGCAATGCAGTGTTAAATCGCTTTTTAATGACAGATATAAAGGAAATAAGAATTTTTTCAAGAGATGAAAAAAAACAAGAAGACATGCGGATAAAATATAAAAATGATAAGATAAAATTTTACATTGGAGATGTTAGGGATTATAGAAGCATAGACGATGCAATGGATGGTGTTGATTATGTATTTCATGCTGCAGCATTGAAACAAGTACCATCGTGTGAATTTTTTCCTGTTCAAGCTGTAAAAACGAATATTTTAGGAACTGAAAATGTTTTAGAAGCGGCAATCAATCATAAAGTTAAAAAAGTAATTGTATTAAGCACAGATAAAGCAGCATATCCAATTAATGCTATGGGAATGAGCAAAGCTCTAATGGAAAAAGTGGCAGTTGCAAAAGGAAGAGAAGTATCTGAAAATGGAACAATAATTTGCAGAACACGATACGGAAATGTTATGGCATCACGAGGATCAGTTATACCTTTGTTTTGTGAACAAATTAAAGAAGGAAAACCATTAACAATTACAAATGGAGAAATGACAAGATTCATGATGACATTAGAAGATGCAGTAGATTTAGTTATATACGCGTTTGAACATGGAAAACAAGGCGATTTATTTGTTCAAAAGGCTCCAGCTGCAACTATTAATACTTTAGCTCAAGCAATTAAAGAGTTGAAACATAGTGAAGCTCCTATTAATTGTATAGGAACTAGACATGGAGAAAAACTCTATGAAGTATTGGTTACAAAAGAAGAAATGATAAATGCCATTGACATGGGTAACTATTATAGAATTCCTGCCGATAATAGAAATTTAAACTATCAAAAATATGAAAATGCTGGAAATGCGGATTTAGATAAAGTAAATGAATATAATTCTCATAATACAGAAAGGTTAGATGTTGAAGGTATGAAAAAAATGCTAGTAAAATTAGAATTATTTAAGGAATATAAATAATTATGAAGGTATTAGTTACTGGTGCAAAAGGATTTATAGCAAAAAATTTAATTGCACATTTAAAAGAAGATAAAAATATTGAACTTATTTTATTTGATAGAAACGATAATTTTTCGCTTATTGAAGATAATATAGAAAATATAGATTTTATATTCCATCTTGCAGGAGTAAATCGGCCTAAAGATACAAAAGAATTTTATGAAGGAAATACAGAATTGACTGAAAAATTGGTGAAGTTAATTAAACAAAAAAAACCTAAAATACCATTATTAATTACATCAAGCATACAAGCAGTACTAGAAAACGATTACGGAAAAAGCAAAAAAGCAGCAGAGGATTATATAATAAATAATATAGATAATTATTATATATTTAGATTGCATAATGTTTTTGGAAAATGGTGTAAACCCAATTATAATTCAGTAATTGCAACTTTTTGCTATAATATTTCGCATGATTTGGAAATAACAATTAACGATGAAAATACAAGTTTAGAGCTGATTTATATAGATGATATTTGTAAAACATTTATAAATATTTTAAAAGATAAGATGTTATATGAAAAGGATGGAAATTATTGTTACATAAAGCCTAGATATAGGGTTACATTAGGATATATAGCTAAAAAATTAATGGAATTTAAAAACGATATGATTTCAATTTATGTTCCTAATACAGGTGACGATTTTGTAAAAAAATTATTTTCCACTTATGTTAGTTATTTACCGATAGAAAAAATGTGTATTAGCACAAAAACGAATGTAGATGAAAGAGGAAGTTTTACTGAATTGATAAGAACTATGGATAGCGGACAATTTTCAATATCGTTTTCCAAGCCAGGAGTAATTAGAGGAAATCACTATCATCACACTAAAATGGAAAGATTTATTGTTATAAAAGGAAAAGCAAAAATTTCATTTCAAAATATAATTACAGATAATTATTACGAATTTATCGTTGATGACACAGAAGTAAAAATTATCACAATACCAGTAGGTTATACACACAAAATAGAAAACATAGGAAAAGGTGAAATGATATTAATTATGTGGTGCAACGAATTATTTGATTCAAAAAATCCTGATACATATTTTAAAAGAGTAGAAAATGAAATATGATTGCACGTTATTGGTTAGTAGTTGTGATGCATATGAAGATATTTTAGATATTTTTTTTGAATTATTGCATAACTACTGGCCTAGTTTAAACTATCAAATAGTTTTAAGCACAGAAACTCTTAATTATTGTAATAAATATTTTAATATAATAAATATCCATCCACAAAATATAAATTGTGCATGGACTACAAGAATTTCAGAATGTTTGAAACAAATCAAAAGTAAATATGTTATTTTGATATTAGACGACTTTTTTTATACGATTATGTAAATGTTGAAAAATTAGGAAATTGTTTAAATTGGATGGAAAATGAATCTAAAATAACGTCTTTCATATTTTATCCTATATACGGAGCTACTGAACCTTGTAATTATGAAGGGTTTAGAAAAATAAAAAAAGAAACAATATATAACACAATAGCCGCAATTCTTGGTCTATGGCGCAAAAATGAATTATTAAAATATATGGAAGGACATCAAGAAAGTATATGGGAATGGGAAAAAAACGCAACAGAAATAAATAAAAATAAATATAAAAAAGACGAGATTTATATAACAAAAAACATAGAAGATAATATATTTCCATATGATTTTGCAAAGTATGGTTTATTTTCCGGGCAATGGTTAAAACCAACAAAAAAAATGTTTGATAATTTAAAAATAAAAGTAAATTATAATAAAAGAGGATTTTATAACGAGGCACTTAGAGGAATAACAAAATCTATTTCTCAAAGCTTTTATTTTGATTCAGCCATAATTCCAAATTATAATTTAAAACATAGAGGATCTTCGTATATTAAATATAAAATATTAGAAAAAGGTAAATTTATTCAAATTTATAATATTAAAGGTGCAAAAGATATTATTAGGTGGGAGCCAGCAACGCAATGGGGATTTAGCATAGAGGATTTAGCAATAAAAATTATATATAACGATGGAATTTGCGAAAATATCAACAATTTATCGTTGTTTGGAAATTTTATTGAAATAGACGGTAAATTTGTTTTTAATACTATAACCCCTTACGTTTATATAATTGCAAAACAAAATAAAAAAATGAAAAAAATTATTATTAAAGGTAAATTTATTTTCCCATTAGATGCTAAAACGTTAACCATGTCTTTTCAAAAAGAGACTAAATCTAAAAGCGAAAAAATAAATTTATTAATAAATAAAATATATAATGAATTTTTAGTATCTAAAGAAAAGTTATATTATATTGATATATCCCCAACGATAAAAATTTATGATGAATTTAATAACAAAAATGAAACATTTAAGGCGATAGAATATTATAAAAAAAATAAATTTTATCATAAATTTAAAATAAATTTATCTGCACAAAAAGTTATTTATTCATTTAATGATAAAGGTGGTTATTGTTTAAAAAAATTATCAATAAAATTGTTGTATAAAAATGGAAAATGTTATAAAATAAAATCTAGAAAAATTACTGGAAAATTTAATTACTTAAATAAAAAGTTTATTTTCATAGAAAGAGGATATATAAATATTCCTATTAATATTAATGTAAAAGAAGTTATAGTATCAGGCAAATTTTTATGTCCGATTAAAAGTAAAATTCTAAGAAAAATATTATATAAATAAGGAGAGTAAAAATGGAAAAATTAAAGGTTATGGTTATAGTAGGAACAAGACCAGAAATTATAAGATTATCGGAAGTTATCAAAGCAATAGATAAATATTTCAATTTAATTTTGGTTCATACTGGACAAAATTATGATTATAATTTAAACCAAGTTTTTTTTGAAGAATTTGATTTAAAAAAACCAGATTATTATTTAGACTCACCTGGAACAAATTTAGGGGAAACAGTTGGAAATATTATATCTAAAAGCTACAACATTATTAACCAGGTAAAGCCAGATTGTATTTTAGTATTAGGAGACACTAATAGTTGTTTAGCAGCATATTCAGCTAAAAGATTAAAAGTGCCTATTTTTCACATGGAGGCGGGTAATAGATGTTTTGATTTTAACGTCCCAGAAGAAATAAATAGAAGAATAGTTGATCATATTAGTGATATAAATTTAGCATATACGGAAAATGCTAGAAGATATTTAATTAATGAAGGAATAAAAAATGATTTTTTATATGTAACTGGTTCTCCAATGAATGAAGTGCTTTTAAAAAATATGAAATCAATAGACAATTCTAAAATTTTAGAAAAACTTCACTTGCAAGAAAAAGATTATTTTGTGGTTAGTGCACATAGAGAAGAAAATATAGATATAGAAAAAAATTTCAAAGAATTAGTGGAAAGTTTAAATTATATTGCAGAAAAATATAATAAAAAAATAATTTTCTCAACTCATCCTAGAACTGCTAAAAGATTGAAAGAAAAAGGAATAAAATTTAATCCATTAATAGTAAATTTAGAGCCATTAGGATTTTTTGATTATGTTGCACTTCAAAAACATGCGTTTTGTGTATTATCCGATAGTGGAACTATACCAGAAGAGTCTGCAATATTAAATTTTCCTGGTGTTTCAATGCGAAATAGCACAGAAAGACCAGAAGCATTAGATGCAGGAAGCATAGTATTGGGTAGTGTTAGAAAAAAAGATTTAGTTAATGCAATTGAGTTAGCTGTTAATTCATTTGTAATTAATAAAAAAAATCCTGTTAAGGATTATCAAGATATTAATGTATCTGAAAAAGTAGTAAAAATAATTCAAAGTTATTATAATATAGTTAATGAAAGAATTTGGAAAAAATAAAAACGATTGAGGTGGGTTATGAAAGTTGTAGAAATTAATGATAATGATATATATGGAAAAGTTTTTAATGGATATGACATTGCTGAAAGATTTAATAAAGAAGGCAAATTTAAAATAAATCAATTAGTAATTCATAAATTTTCAAAAGCAAAATTTGTGAAACCATTACTAAAAAATTATATTGGGTTAGATTACGAATATGTTTTAAATAAACTATCAAATGAAATTTTATCAGTTCATTCTTTAATATCTATAACCACTGATTATTTAGAAAATAATAAATATTATAAAAAAGCTGATATTGCTCATTATCATCAATTCCACAACTCGCATTTAAATTTAACAAAATTATTAGAAATGGCTCAAAAAAAACCAACTATTTTAAGTTTTCATGATCCATGGTTTATCACTGGTAGATGTGTTCATCCGGATAAATGTTTAAAATTTCAAAATGGTTGTAATAATTGTCCTAATTTAAATACTTTATTTCCATTTACAAAAGATAATTGTAATGAATTATGGAAAATAAAAAAAGAACTATTTGAAAATTCAGACGTAGATGTTATTGTTCCTAGTGAATACATGCTAAATTTATTACACAAAAATCCATATACTAAAAATTTAAATATTCACCTTTTACCATTTGGAATTGAAATTGAAAAGTTTAAATTTGAGTTGACTAAAAAAGAAGCAAAAGAAAAGTTAAATATAGATTCAAACAATATAGTTTTATTTTTTAGAAGTTCCGAAGAAAAAGGAATTAAATATATAATTGAAGCATTAAAATTGTTAAATACAAATAAAAAAATAACCTTATTAACATGCTCACAACAAAATATGCTTAAAGAGTTAGAAGATAAGTATCAAATCATTGAATTAGGAAATATTAACGAACAAAAAGTTAAACATTGTTATAATGCAGCTGACATATTTTTAATGCCTTCATTAGGCGAAAGTTTTGGAATGATGGCAATTGAAGCAATGGCGTCCGAACTCCCTGTTATTGTATTTGATAATACAGCTTTACCATCAGTAACTTCGGCACCAAACATAGGCATACTAGTTAAAAATAGAGATAGCATAGATTTAAAAGAGAAGATAGAATACTTAATAAATAATGAAGAAGAAAGAAAAAAAAGAGGAAAGCTAGGAAAAGAGTTAGTTAAAGAAAAATACGATATAATCAAATATGAAAACAAATTAAAGAAAATATATTTACAAGCTTATGAAAGACAAAAGTATAAATTAAGAGTAGCCCATTCAATAAAATATGATGATATTAATTTTAATGATGTTGAGGTTCAAAAATTATTAATAAAATTATTAGATATTTATAAAAAACTTTTGCCTAATGATAAAATACCTAATATTTTTAATAATATGAAAGAAATAGATTATATGAATCAAAAACGTCAAATTAAATTCAGCAATCATAATGTTCAGAATTTAATAATTGTGTATAATAAATTAATTTATGATAAAGTTAAAAAATATGAAAATAAAAAACAATATGTTCTAAATGTCAAAAAAACATTTATATATAAACTATTAAAAAAATCAAAGTATCTAAAAAAAGGTGTAAGTTTTATTCGAAAGTTAAAATCTTATGATGCTAAATATAATCAATTAATGGGAGAATTTCAACAAAAAAGTAAACAATTGGAAAAATTACAATTAGAAATTTCAAATATAAAAAATGAACAAACTAAAAAATGGAATGAAAATAAATTAATTAATGAAAAATTAGAACAAAAATTTGATTATTTACGTAAAGATTTAAATAGAGCAGAAGAATCTTTATATAATATGTATAAAGCTTTGGAAGAAAAACTGTGGCAATTAAATAATGATTTAAATATGATATTATATAAAAATAATTTAAAAGGACTTACCAAAAAAGAAAATTTTGAACCACTTGTATCAATAATAATACCTGCGTATAATGCGAGTAACTATTTAAATGAAGCGATTGATAGTGCATTATATCAAACTTATAAAAATATAGAAATAATTGTAGTTAATGATGGAAGTAATGACAACGATGCAACGGAAAAAATAGCAAAATCATATGGTAATAAAATAAAATATATTAAAAAAAGTAATGGAGGAGTTTCATCAGCTCTAAATTTAGGAATTAAAAAGATGAAAGGTGAATATTTTGCATGGTTAAGCCATGACGATTTAATTGATAATTGCCATATTGAAAAATTAATTGAATTTGTATCTTATCATGAAAATGATGACAAAATACCATATACAAATTTCAAAATAATAGACGAATTTGGAAAAATTGATTTAACTAAAACAATAAAATATCAATTGTTTTGTTCAGATTACAAAACGTCTTTAACTCATAATTTGTACACATTATTGCAAGGCGAAATTAATGGAGGTTCAGTTTTAATACCTAAAAAAGCATTTGATATAACAGGTTTATTCGATGAACAGCAAAGAATTACACAAGAACGGGATATGTGGAGTAGACTAATAAAATCATATAAATTTATAAATATTCCATACGATACTGCATCTATTAGATTACATAGAAGCCAAGTAACCAACACAGCAAAAAAAGTAATAGAGCAAACAAATGAAAAAAACCTAGAAATAATATCGAAAATAAGTGAAAAAGAAATATTAAATATTGAAACTAATATAGAAATGTTTTGTCAGAAAATAGCAAAACATTATGAAATAAATAATAATAAAATTATGTGTGAAAAAGTTCAAAATCTATTAGACAAAAATAAGGAGTAAGTATGAAAAAAAATCCAAAAGTATCAATAATAATACCTGTCTATAATGGTAAAGATTATATGAAAGAAGCAATAGATAGTGCATTATCCCAAACATATAAAAATATAGAAATTTTAGTAATTAATGATGGAAGTACAGACAATGGAGCAACAAAAAGAATTGCAAAATCCTATGGTAATAAAATACGTTATTTTGAAAAAGAAAATGGTGGAGTATCAACAGCATTAAATTTAGCAATAAAAAACATGACAGGGGATTATTTTTCTTGGCTTAGTCATGATGATCGCTATTATAAAAATAAAATTGAAAGTCAAATAGAATATTTAAAAAAATATGATGAAAATACGATAATATATACAGATTATGATTTAATGGATGAAAATTCAAATGTTTTTGCAAAATCTATCAAAGATCATGAGGAGTTAACAAAAAAACCAGAATACGCATTGCTTCGAGGTGCAATTAATGGAATAACACTATTAATTCCACGAAAAGCCTTCGAAGATTGTGGTAATTTTAGAGAAGACCTAAGGTGTACACAAGATTATGAACTTTGGAAAAGAATGATGAAAAAATATAAATTTGTTCATCAACCAGAAATTTTAGGAACAACAAGGCTTCATAAAAATCAAACTGGCAATACTAGTCCGTATGTTTTAAAAGAAAATAATGATTTATGGATGAATATAATAGAAGATATAAGTGATGAAGATAAAACAAGATTAGATAATTCAATTTATTTATATTATTACAACATGAGAGAATTTATAAAAACCACAAATTTTGATAAAATATTAGATTTTTTAGATAATAAAGTAAATAATCTAGAAAAGCAAATAAAAAAAGATGCTAAGAAAGTTTTGGTCAGTGTAGTTATTCCTTATTATAATAATAAGCTAGAAATTCAAAGAGCTATTAACTCTGTATTAAAGCAGACACATAAATTAATCGAAATAATTATTGTTGATGATGGAAGTAATGAAAGGTTGGAACAAAACAAAATAAAAAATAAATCAATAAAATTATATAGATTTGAAAAAAACAAAGGAGTTTCTGCTGCACGTAATTATGGCATTGAAAAAGCAAAAGGTGATTACATAGCATTTTTAGATGCTGATGATGAATTTATGCCACAAAAAATTGAAAATCAATTAATTTATATGTTAAAAACAAATACAAAATTTTCTTATACATCATATATGAGATGCAATTATAATGAAGTGAAAATTAATTGTGATTGTGAAAATATAAATATAAAAAATAAATGCATAAGTAATTGCGATATTGCAACACCAACAGTAATGTTAGAAAAGAGATTATTAGAAAAGTATAATATAAAATATAAAGAAAAAATTCATTATGGCGAAGATGTGATTTTTTATTTAGAGATATTCAAATATACGAATCCTATTATTTTAAATGAATATTTAACAAAAGTATATGTTGACATAAATAGTGCCTTTAATAATAAAATGAAACAAATTGAAGGAACTAAAAATATCTTAACCTATTTATTTAATGATGAGGACTATAATATGCAGATTGTTGAAATATCTAAATTATGTTATGAGTTTTATAAAATGTTAAATTTTCACGATGATGACAATCAAAAAAATAGTAATGAAAAATTGCAGCAAATAAACGGTACTTTATTAATTGAACAAAGCAAGCTGAAAAAGTATTTAAACACTTTACACACCAAAGGCTTAAAGTATTGTATTATTAGAGTTTTTAAAAAGATTATAGGTAAATAATATTAAATTGGTTATTTAAAGAAATCTTTCAATAAGCAGATTTGCTATTTATTATCAACGTTTTGCATTTAAAGGTTAAAAATGTAAAAGAATAATTTGCATCTTTCTTCACCAGTAATTTTAGAAAAACAAATACCATCAATATCTGTAAAATTAGGATCTCTATCTGTTAATATAACAGGTATTAAATCAATAAATGCTTCTGTTCCTATTTTTTGTTCTAAGTTATCAAAAAAACTAACAATTTTACTTGAATTAGGATTATTAATCAACGTTATTAATGTAAAGTGGATATTTGGTAAAATAAATGATAAAATATTATTGCTATCTGTTTTGATGGCACCTAGAAAATCAAGTTGCCAAACATTGATTCCTGGGTTCTTGTGGATATAGGACAAATAGTCCAAGTAAGTATGACCAGTTCTATCGATTTTATTATTGCTAGAATAGTCATACTTTTTATTATGCTTTCTTTTCTTATATTTTACAGCATAAGGTAAATCAATTCTTTTAGTAGTTAATTATCCATTATTTATATAACGAAACAAAGTAGTAATAGCAAATTGCATTTTAAAATGTAGTTATCAATAAAAATTGGTCATTAGTTTATTAATTTATAGAAAACCTTGAAATTTTAATGTATAATAACGTTAAAGAGAGTTGATATATATGGAATTATTAAAAAAATTAGTTCATATAATTATTTTTATTTTGTTTTTAGGAATTTTAATAGTTAATATAGCCAGTTTAAATATAATTAGCTTAATATTAACAATAATATTAATTTTAATATTAATTTGGATACCTAAAAAATATAAAGAATATTTATTAAAAAATAGAATAATAAAATATGGAATTATAATATTAGGTATTTTAAGTATTATTATAAGGATAATATTAATAAATAAATTGGATTTTATTGTAACCTCTGATTTTGAATTATATTATAATACAGCCAAAGAAATAATTGCAGGTAACATAACTAATAAATATTATTTATCATTTAATGGATATGTATATTTCTTTTCATATATATTATCTTTAATATTTAGAATTTTTGGAACATCAATTAAAGTTGCACTATACTTTAATATATTTTGTCAAATATTAACTGCTTTTCTATTATATAAACTATTACAGCTTAAAAATGATAGATTAATTTCTATGTATGGATCAATACTATGGCTATTATTACCAACAGTATTTTTTGCAACATTTTTAATTTCTACGGAAAATTTATTTTTGCTCTGTTTTATAATTACGTTATATTTATTTTATATATTAATAGAAAAAAGGAATGTTAATTTTAAAAATATTATATTATTTTTAATAATTGGAATACTTATTTCTATATCAAATAATATAAGACCAATAATGATAATATTTATAATTGCAACAATAATATACTTCGTATTAACAAGTAAAAAAATTAAAGAATATATACTACTAATAATTCTTTTACTTGGATATTTTGGAACAAATAATATTATAAATAATTGGATTGAAAAAAAATATGATACAACTATGCAAAGTGGAGCCTTAGAATGGTCAATATATTTTGGAAGTAATTACGAATTATGTGGAGGATGGAGTGAAGAAGATTCAAATTATGCTTTTAATGTTATAAAAAATGAAGGCTCAGGTGAATTATTAAAAGATGCATTTAATAGATTTTGGAATTTAAAAACAAGCCAAAAAATAACCTTGGGAATGTGCAAATACTATAATTTATGGAGCGATAGTAACTCTACCTATGTATTTTTTGATTTAGTTACAAATAATAATAATCAAAAATATAAATTAGTTTTTGATCAAATAAGTAAGATAATAGTTATTATAATAATTTTATATGTTATGATATCAATTATTTACGATATTAAAAAGAAAAAATATGATAATATATTTTTAGAAATTTTTATAATTGGATACATTTTAGCAAATTTACTAATAGTAGTAAATGGAAGATATAATTATATTTTATATCCATTATTATTATTGTTAATTAAAAAAAGGAATGAAAATAATATGAAAGAAAAAATATCAAAATTGGTAAATGTATATAAAAAATATGGATTTATTGGTTTTTGTAAAAAACTTAGGGCATATATAATAGCAAATTATTTAGATAAAATAAGTTTTAAAGTAATACTTAATAAAAAGAAATATAGAAACGAAATTAAGAATATTTTAAAAAATAATAAATATGAAAGAATAATTCTATGGAGAAGTAGTTTTGGATATAACGTTCCATTATTTCAAAGACCACAACATATAGCTAATAATTTAGCTAAAAATAATTGTTTAGTGTTTTATGAAGTAACAACAATGACAGATAATATTAAAACAATAAAAGAATTGAAAAAGAATATATATTTAATAAATTTTAATAATATAGCACTAAATAAAATATTAATGCAAGAATTAAGCAATATAAAAAAGCCAAAATATATTCAACTTTATTCAACTGATTGGAAATTATCAGTAGAAAACATTGAAAACTATATCAATAATGGGTATAAATTTATATATGAATATATAGATGACTTATCTCCAGAATTAGCAGGAACTAAAAATATACCTCAAAATATAATTGATAAATATAACTATGTTATGAATCACAAAAATGTTTACGTAGTAGTAACTGCAGATGCATTAGAAAAAGAGGTAATTAAACACCGTGGAAAAGAAAATTTAGCGTTTTCATCTAATGGAGTAGATTATGATTTTTATAAAACATTTGATAAAGATTATAAATTTGAAAAAGAATTTCAAGATATAATAAATAAAAAGAAACCAATAATTATGTATTATGGCGCTTTGGCAAAATGGTTTGATTACGATTTAATAAAAAAGATAGCTAAAACAAATAAATATAGTGTAGTTTTATTTGGTATAAAATATGATGAAGCATACGATCAAAATATGAACAATGAAGAAAATATTTATTTTTTAGGATCAAGGGATTATAAAGTATTAAAAAACTATGCAAAATATGCAGACGTATTAACAATACCATTTGTGATAAATAATATAACGCTAGCTACTAGTCCAGTAAAAATATTTGAATATATGGCACTGCATAAACCTATAATTACAACAGATATGCCGGAATGTCGTAAGTATAAAAGTGTTTTTATAGCTAAAACACATGATGAATTTATTAATAATATTGAAAAAGCTTTAAAAAAAGAAAAAGACAAAAAGTATATTGAATTATTAGATAAAGAAGCAAAAGAAAATGATTGGAAAATGAAAGCTAAAGCAATTATTGATTTAATAAAAAAAGATGAAAAAAAGTAAAAAAAGTTAAAGTAATTTCAAGTTATTTTTTGTAATTGAAAAATAAAAATAAAAAAAACTCGTATCAAAAACGTGAAAAAAAAAAAAAAACTCATATAAAAAACGTAAAAAAAATAAAAAAAATAAAATAAAAAAAAAAAAAAAA
>CALVXN010000018.1 GCA_944371315.1 uncultured Bacilli bacterium
CAAAATTTGACAAAAAAATAACCATTTTTCAATGGTTTGCTAAGATTTATCTTTTCAAAAGTGTTTAAGTTCCGGATAAGAATAAATCGTATTATATAATATGTAACAAAGGACACTTAAGCCAAAAGGTAGTTTCTATGTTAGAATATTTAGGGTATGATGTTACTCAAGTTTTAAAATAATTTGGTATTTTATTTTTTTTTATATTATACTAGTAATAGTGATATTATGAAAGAAATATTTAATGCTTTTTATGTATTTTTAGTAAATGGGTTAAATGATGCCGGTGCTTATGCTCCATTGTTAGCTTCTTTTTTAATAATTTTAGAATCAGTTTTACCTATTTTGCCTTTGTTTGTTTTTATAACTATTAATTTTATTTCTTTTGGGACTTTTTTAGGTTTCATAATTTCTTGGTTATGCACTGTATTAGGGTGTATTATTTCTTATTATTTAGTAAAAAAATTTTTGCGTAATTTTGTAGTAAAAAAAATAAAGAATATCGATTTGTTAACTAGATGTATGAATTATATTGAAAATCTTTCTTTAACAAAAATTACAGTTATTTTATCTATTCCTTTTACTCCGGCATTTATGATGAATATTGCTGCTGGTTTAGTTAATATGAACTTTAAAAAGTTCTTTATTGCTATTTTGATTAGTAAAGTATTTTTAGTTTATTTTTGGGGGTTTATTGGAACTAGTTTAGTGGAAAGTTTTCAACATCCAGAAAGTTTAATAACTGTTGTTATCATGATGTTAATTGCATATGGAATTAGTTTAGTAATAAAAAAAGTATTTAAAATTAATTAAATACTTCGGGAGATTCGACGAGCTAATAATTGTTTTAGAGTTTCTGTTGGTTCGGAATAGTGATATTTTTCTTTATAGTTTTCTGCAAAACTCGATAATAAAGTGTCATATTTTTGGGTTATATAATCTTCAGGGATTGGCCAGTTGGTTGGTTCTTGATTTTTTATATTAATAATTAGCGAAGCAAATTCATTACTTTTTTCAGATATTTGCTTTATTTGGGCATCAACAATAATTTGGTACTCTGTAAATTCGTTTTCAAATTCAAAGTCAAATGGTACAATGTCAACAGTTGCTTCTTGATAATGTTTTATAGCATTAAGATTGAAAATGATTAAAGTACTTACAGCAAATTCCTTAACTTTTTCTCTATCATCTGGTAATAAATCTTTTATGATATTATCTAAATCGAGAAAAAATCCATCAAAATCTTGACTTAATTTTTCAAAGTCAATCCAGTTATCGCTAGTAGGATAATATTTTTTTAAAAATTCTAATTGATAAGGTGTGCTAATAGTAAAGATATTGGCGTTATCAGTTAGAGTAATTAATGACGCCGGCAATAAAAAGGGATTTCTGTGCAAAGTTTTGTAAAATAAAATGTGAGGATGAAGAGATAATATTTCGATCCAAGGATTATAATTAAGGTAATTAGGGTCATGAATTGTTGCCCATAAACCACCAGTAGGTTTTATTTGACCATTTCTAATTGGTTGATGTAAATCGGCAAGTATTTGATTAGTTCCAATAGTTAAATATTTTGTCATGGTTAACCCCTTTCTGTAAATTAGAACTTATTATAGCAGTATTTATTTGTAAAGTCAAAAATTTCTTGATATACTTATATTAGGTGATTAGATGGAAAATTTTGTGGAAAAGTATTTAGATAAAGTAATTGCTGTTGTTATTATCTTGACAGTAGCGTTTGTTCTAAATAAGGTAATTGATGGAGTTGTTAATAGAACAATTAGACATAAAAGAAAGAAAAATATAACTACATTATTAATGTTTGTTAAAAGAATTAAGAAATTTGTTATTTATGCATTAGCAATACTTATTTGTTTAACCCAATTTGATGTATTTAATTCTTTTTCAGTAACTATTTTATCTGGTTTAGGAATTGGGTCAGTTGTAGTTGGTTTAGCTGCTCAAGAAAGTTTGAAGAATTTTTTTGGTAGTGTGGCAATTGTTTTGGGTAATCCATATGAAGTTGGAGATTTTATTGAATGTGTCGATAAGGCTGTAAGTGGAACAGTAGAAGACATTACCATGCGTCATACAATTATTAGAACAATTAATAACAGAAGAGTTATAATTCCTAATTGTGAGATGAATACTTATACTATTGAAAATTTTAACTATAGTGAAAATGAAAATGTCAAGTTAGTTGATTATGAAATATCTTATGAATCTGATGTTGATAAAGCTATAAAAATATTGAAAGAAGAAATGAAAAAATTGTATCATCCTAACCCTAAAGGAAGAAATAAAGATGTAGAATTTCCTAAGGTAAGAGTCTTAGAATTAGGGGATGATGGAATTAAACTACGGACTTGGGTTTGGGGAGATAATAATAGTGATGTATTTGAAAATATGTATCAACTTAATTATGCTATAAATAAAAGATTTCCAGAAGAAGGTATTGAAATACCTTATCCACATATTGAGTTAGTAGAAAAGAAAAAACTAAGGAGTAAGAAATAACATGCAGTTTACCAAAATGCATGGAATAGGAAACGATTATATTTATATAGATTGTTTTAAAGAATGTGTTATTCCCGAAGATATGATTGATGAAATTGTTGCTATGAGTGATAGACATAAAGGTATTGGGGGAGATGGTGTAATATTTATTATGCCAAGTGATGTGGCTGATGCTAAAATGCGGATGTTTAATGCCGATGGGTCTGAAGGTAAGATGTGCGGCAATGGGATAAGATGTGTTGGTAAATATGTTTATGAACATGGAATATCTAAAAATAATCCTTTAACTATTGAAACTGCATCAGGTATCAAAACATTAAGTTTAGAATTAATTCAAGGAAATGTCAATACTGTTACAGTAGATATGGGAAGTCCTATTTTAGATTCTAAACTAATACCAGTCGATTTAGATATAGAACAAGTTATAAATTATCCTCTTGTTATTAACAACCAAGAATATTTAATAACTTGTGTTTCAATGGGTAATCCGCACTGTGTAATATTTACAGATGGAATAGACTATTTAGATTTAGAAAGTATTGGCCCATTATTTGAAAATAATCAGATATTCCCGGAACGAACTAATACGGAATTTATTGAAGTAATTGATGATAAGACAATGAAGATGCGAGTTTGGGAACGAGGTAGTGGAGAAACTCTTGCTTGTGGGACAGGTGCTAGCGCTTCAGTTGTAGCAGCAATTTATAACAATATATTTAAGCGTGATCAAGAAATAAAAGTTATCCTTAAAGGAGGAGAATTATATATAACACTAACGCAAGATAATCATGTTTTTATGCGTGGTAGTGCTACTGAAGTATTTACTGGAGAATACAAATTAATAAGAAACAAATAGTTATTTCGTTGAAGTGAAATAACTATTTTTAATCTTTAAGAGCATCTACAGATAATACTAGTATATTTATAACTGGATCAAATAGTAAATTGTTATCACAAGAATTATCCACTGTTTTATCGGGTAGATATGTTTTATTTAATATTTATCCCTTATCATATAAAGAATTTACACTTTTATCAAAAAAGAAGGCTTTAGATGAAGAGACTTTTTGGAATTATGTTAAATGGGGAGGGCTTCCTAACAGATGTGAATTTAATGATGAAGATAATATAAAAGATTACTTATATAGTGTATTTGATTCAATTATATTAAGAGATGTTGTAGATAGATTAGGTTTGAAAGATACTTTATTATTTAATTTATTACTTCAATATGTTGTTGATACTACTGGTAGAGAATTTTCAGCATTTGACACAATTAATGATAATTATCCGAAATATGTATTATCTCTTGATAAAACAGATTTTTCAAGAGATGGGATAATTCACAAAAATATAATTAGTTGGTTGTTAGAAGAATAGATAGATTATATCTTTTTATAAAAACGTCAAGTTGGTTATTATACTTGACGTTTTAGTTTGTAAATAATACTTTTTCAGACTTATATTGTTTTATTATGTAATAAATTACTAATATAATAATTAATATAGTTGATGTAAACATTAGTATTAAATTTAATATGTTTAGATTACCGTTAGTAATATCTGTAAATATAATACTAAAGTTAATAAAAGGAATTATTGATAGTAACCAATTACTTGATATGTTTAGCATGAATGCTATCATACCTGGGAAAAATGCAATGAATGTAAGAGGGGTTAAAGCACTTTGAGCTTCTTTAAATGTTTTAGACATACTTGCTATTGCTATACATAAACCACTAATCATTATAGAAAATGCGATGATAATTATTATAGAACTAATAATTATTGGAGCATTAAGTAAGTTAGTACCATTATAAATATCAAAAGTATTTTGAATGTAGATAATAGAAAGAATTGCTAGTATTAGGCTAAGTAAGCCTGTTATTATTGATGATAGTGTAACACTAAGTAGCTTACCTATAATGATGTCTTTACTTTTGATTGGAAATGTTAGAAGTGTTTCTAAAGTTCCTCTTTCTTTTTCACCAGCAGTAGCATCTGTTGCTGGATATGTAGCAGATACAGTTATTGCCATAAGGATAAATAGAAATGCATAATTTACGATGTAATTACTATAGAAATTTTGTTGTTCAATACTTTTTTGTTCATAAGTAAGTAGGTTATTAAATTCATCAACATTGATATTATTATTTGTTAGGTAATTAGCCTCAAGTACTGATTTATAACTTTCTAAGTAACTTTGAGCCATGGAAGCCGCTTGGGAGCTTTCGATGTTAGCTTCATCATAATTGATTATATAGTTATTATTTTCTTTAGTTATATAACTGTTTAGTTCTTTGTTGTTAAAACTATTTTCTAACTCTTCGGTTGAAGCAACCGTATAGTCTATTTCTAAACTATCTAGTATTTCAATTTCAGCTGGGCTTAATTCATAGTTAAAACCAATTTTATTATAAGTGGTAATATCGGCCTCTGTTTGACTTTGAAAAAGTGCTGACATACCAATAATTATTAAAGGAATAAAAATAGGTATTATTAGCATCATAGCTAATGATTTTTTATCACGGAATAATTCTCTTAATTCCTTTTTTAAAATAAGTAATGTTTTATTCATGAGTATCACCTACTAAAGCGAAGAAAGCATCGCGAAGATTAGTTGTTTTAGTTTCTTTTTTAATTTGTTCTGGAGTTCCAGTAGTAATTATTTTTCCTTTATTAATCATGATAATTTTATCACAGATGTTTTCCGCTTCTTCCATATAATGAGTTGAATAAAGGATAGTTTTGCCTTTTTCTTTTTCATCTTTTATAAAATTTAGTATTATTTGGCTAGTTATAATATCTAGGCCACTGGTTGCTTCATCTAGTATGTAATATTTAGGATTATGAATCATGCATCTGGCAATGTTTACTCGTTGTGTTTGGCCAGTGGATAATTTTTCGATTCTATTATATAAGAATGAATCCATATTAAGTATTTTGCTGATTTCTTTGATGCGAGTATCAATTTCACTAGTTGGAACATCATAAATTTCAGCACACATTTTAAGTAGTTCATAAGGAGATATTGTTCCATAGATTTTAGTGTTGCCTGATAGATAAGCAATCATTTTTTTGATATCAGTTTCATTTTCTTCATAAGTTAAATCATCAATGGTAATTGTCCCAGTGTTGGGTGTCATAATTCCTGCAATCATGCGAAGTAACGTCGTTTTTCCGGCGCCATTTGGGCCAAGGATGCCTAATATTTCTCCTTCTAAAACATCAAATGATAAATTGTTTACAGCCGTAAATTCATGACGTTCTTTTTTCTTGTTTGTTTTAATAAATTTTTTGGTTACATTTTTTATTGTAATCATGTTATTTCCTCCTTCATAATTATATAATGAATGACAATATTATGTAAATAAAAATTTAGTTATTATATTGTTTATTTTTAGGTGTGATATAATTAATATGATAAGGAGGTAGTTATGAAGGCAGTAGCAATAAAAGGTATTAAAGAATTTGAAATTAAAGAAATAGATGAACCTAAAAGTGATGGAAAAAAAGTAATAATTGATGTAAAAAAAACAGGAATATGCGGTTCTGATATTCATTATTGGGTAAATGGTGAATCAAAAGGATTAGTTATGGGACATGAGTTTTGTGGTGTAGTAATTGATCCAGGAGATAGACTTGATTTAAATAAAGGTGATAGGGTAACTGCTTTGCCGATTTCCCCATGTGGTAAATGTGAAGCTTGCCGTAATGGTGATGTTCAATTTTGTCCTGAAACTTGGAATCAAGCTGTGGGATTATCTTTAAATAATCCAGGTGGATTAACTAGTAAAATTGCTGTTCGTAGTGATATGGTTATTAAAGTTCCTGATAGTTTGAAGGATGAAGAAGTTGCTATGGTTGAGCCACTTGCTGTAGGCTTACATGCTGCTCACCTAGGCAGAATTGCTGTTGGAGATGATGTTTTAATTATTGGTGGAGGTATTATTGGTCTTGCTTCAGCAGAATTTGCGAAAAAAGAAGGAGCAAGTTATGTAGCTATTACAGAAACTAATAAAGCTCGTGGACAAAAAGCTGTTGATTTAAAAGTTGCAGATGAATACTATGATGCAACAGATAAGGATTTAGTTAGTAAGTTAATGGCTAAAACTAATAACGGATTTGATGTAGTTATCGAATGTGTCGGTAATGGGGCTGCTGTAAATAGTGCCATATCAATGGTTAAACCTGGTGGTATTGTTGTGTTAGTTGGTGTAGCTACAAATGCTATCCCTACATATACTGTTATGGCTGTGATGAAAGAATTAGTAGTTCAAGGATCTATTGCTTATACATATAATGAATTTAATTCTTGTATTAATTTAATTGCTAATAAAAAGATAGATGCTATGAAATTTGTGGATGATGTTGTTTCACTTAATGAAGTTCAACATGCTTATGAAAGATTGACATGTGGAACAGATTCAGCTGTTAAAATATTAGTAGATCCTAAGTTGTAGGGGTGACTATGTTTGAAGAAAGTTTATTAAAGTTAAAAAACTATATTTCCAATCATAATTTAGAAGAAATAAATGAGGTTTCTAATGTAACATCTAGAGGGATTTACCTTATATACATTGATGAATTTTTATCCAACACCATTCTTCCTATATATGTTGGACAAACTGAAAATTTTCAAAAAAGATATAAAGAGCACATTAGCAAACTTTTAACTTTAAATAGAATAGATTATAATACTTTAAAAGAACAATTAGATACTTTTTCAGATATTTTTAGTGTATTTGAAGGAAATTATTTGTATTTAAAAATATTTAAATATTTAATTGATAATAATTTAACTTTAGACAATATTCATATGGTAATTTTAAAAAAATGTGATAGTAATGATGATTTATATACTTTAGAGTTAGAGTATATTAATAAATTTAGTTCGAGTTATTTTGGATTTAATCAATTAAATAGTGTAAGTTTAATAAAGAAATATAATGGTTTTAGTAGCGGCTTTGTTAATAAAAATAATACGATGATAACTAGTGTTATCGAGCAAGATTTAATAAATTATGACCAATATAGAACTTTTGGATTTAATGAATTTAATTATTGGTTGTTAATTCGATTAGTAAATAATGAATACAATTTTCCCAATTTTTTTCAAAAGAAAATCCTGGAAATAAAAAAATACTATTTAAATATTTTGCCTAAAATAAATGAAGAAGATTTAGTAAAATTACGTGATGACAATAAAAAATATATTAATCTTAGTAATCGTATTGAAAAAAATTTAGAATTAGAGATAGAAAAAATAATTCCTGATGAAGAAAGAAAAAAACAAAATGGTATAATAGTTAAATGTATATTAAGTCGTTTGTGTAATATTTACTGTTATAATTATAGTAAAAGTTTGCCAGATGAAAACCATTCTATGTATAAGTACTCAAATAGAATTATTGATGATATCGAATTAAAAAACAAATTCCATGATATTATGAGTGAATTAATTAATTATAGAAATAAGTTAAATAAGAATATTTCTGAAATTGGTAAAATTAGTTATGCAGAAACGAGTCCTTTAGCTAATTACATTGGATCGTGCGAAGAAAATTTGCTTAAATATATTTTTCCTAGTAAACACTTTGAGGCGTTTTCAATAAGTAAAAAATACGTTAGTATAATTGAAAAGTATGATGTAACTAAATGTAATAAACCGACGCTTATTTTTTCTTTTTCTGTTAAAAAAGATACTGATAAAAAAATAGTTTATGTTGGCTTGTATATACCTGATAAACAAATAGTAAAAGAATGGATATTAGATGATTATACTAAACAAAATTATATTAATACTATTTATAATAACCCTAAATTAAAATATTACATTGGGAAGAATTTTGAATTAATTCCTATAAATCTGGGAGTAATATTGACAATAAACCAAGAATATTATACTGGTATCAATGATAAAATTTATAAAAATATTAATAAATGCGATTGGCATATTGTAAAAATGGAATTATTAAAGATTATTGAAGAAGAAAGCTATAATTTTCAAATATATGTTTTGGCTTCTGGAAATAATAAAATGTTTGAAGTATTGTTGTATTACTTTAGTAATGTAGAAGATCCTGATAAAATAAAAAAACTCTTTAGTAATAAAAATATTAAATATTTGAAAAATAAATTAATAGGTGATTAATAATGATTGAAGAATTAGAAAATAAATACGTCGATTTATTAATTAATAGATGTTTGAGTTTTAAAAAAAGCAATTCATTGTTTATTAATTATTATAGTGATAATGATGCTTTTGTAGAAAAATTAGTAAATGCAGCAAAATCTAGAGGAATAGAAGATATTTATTTAGATAGAAATGATAAAGAGGAAAGACATCAAAAATTACTTCAAAGTGTTGAAGAAATAAATAACGATGATTATTTTGATGATACTATTTGGGATGAATATGCTAAGAAAAATTCAGCATTTTTGATTTTATCAACCGAATTTCCACATTATTTTGATGATATTCCAGCTGAAAATATGAATATTGCTGCTTTAAAATCTAGAACTAGTAAACCAATTTATAAATCAAAACAATTGATAAATGAAATTTCTTGGTGTATTGCTGTTATGCCAAATAAAGTTTGGGCAAAAAGTAAATTTCCTAATTTAAATGAAGATGATGCATACAATGAGTTATTTAAGTTAATGTGCAATGCTACTATGACTGATAAAGATAATCCAATTTTAGAGTGGAATAATTTTTTAGATAAGCAACAAAAATTAGTAAATAAATTAAATTCATTAGAAATAACTTCTATGCATTATACTAATTCTTTAGGAACTGATTTATATCTTGAATTTCCTAAAGGTGTTATTTGGCAATGTGCTGGTTATGGTAGCGATATGATAGTTAATATGCCTACTTATGAAGTGTTTACTTCTCCAGATTATAGGAAAACAAATGGAATAGTTTATGCTACTCGACCTTTGATGTATTCTGGTGCTTTAATTGATGACTTTTGGTTAAAATTTGAAAATGGTAAAGTTATTGATTATGATGCCAAAATTGGTAAAGATATTTTAAAAGGAATTATAGAAAGCGATTCATTTTCTTCTTTTTTAGGGGAATGTGCTTTAGTATCTGTAAATAGTCCAATTGCTAAAACTAATTTTGTTTTTGGAGAAACATGTTTAGATGAAAACGCTTCTTGTCATATTGCATTAGGTGATGCATTTCCTGAATGTTTAAAAGACGCTGATAAAATGTCAATTGATGAACGAAAAGAAAAAGGTTTAAATCATTCTAGTAATCATGTAGATTTTATGATTGGTTCAGAAGATTTGAATATTTTAGCTGATACAAAGGATGGTAAAATTATGATATTTAAGAATGGGGATTTTAATTTATGAGTGAATTATCATATGATGTTTTAGTAAATAATGATAACTTGTTATCCCCTTTTTACTGTCCTTCTAATTTGATTGTAACTGATGATAATGAAAATAATTTTCATCAATATAAAGATCCAACATTAAAGCCGATGATTCGAGAAGATATTTATCCTTATATTTTAAAAATGATGGAAGATGCAAAAAAAGAAGGAATATTTTTTATATTAGATAGTGGGTATAGGTCTTATGAATATCAAAAGGTTTTATTAGATAAATTATTAGCTCAACTTGGAGATAGTGCATATCAAAAAATAGCTTTACCTGGTGCTAGTGAACATCAAACTGGATTAGCTTTTGATGTTGCATATTATAATAATGGTGTATATTCTGATGATGTTAAAGGTGATGATAAAGAGGCTATATGGCTTGCTAATAATAGTTATAGATATGGTTTTATTTTAAGGTATCCAAAAGGGAAAGAACATGTTACAGGTTTTCAATATGAGCCATGGCATTTTAGGTTTGTTGGATTTGAGTTAGCAAAAATATTATTTCAAGAAGATATAACTTTGGAAGAATATTATGAAAGGAATAAAGGATCTAGCAGAATATTACTTTAAATATTGAAGAATTATTTTGTATTCGGTAACTAATGTTTCTAATTTTTTTGATGCATTAGCACTTGAAGGACTGGATAAATAAAAAATTGGAATGTCTGTTTTAAAATTCTTTGACAGTGTATTAAATGCACTTTTTCCTGTGCAAAAAATTACTTTTATTTTACTATTTTTTATTATATAGTTAATGTCATTTATTTTATAGTTTTTTATAGAATTATCACTAGATGCTAAAATATCGCAAGATTTAAATACATCCCATAATGCAATATTATTTTTTAATAAAAATTTTATTTTTTCTTCTTTAGTTTCTAATTTTATTTCAAATAGTATTTCTAAGATTTGCCAAAAACGATTTTGAGGATGTGCATAATAAAATCCTAATTCTCTAGATTTTATGCTTGGCATACTTCCTAAAATTAATATTTTAGAATTTTTATTAAAAATTGGTTTTAAGTTGTGAATAACGTGCATTTTAATCACCATTAAAATTATAAATGTAAAACTTCATTATTACAATTATGTATATATTAGTTTTTTTAATTCATAATAAAAACGGAGGAAAATATGAGTAAAGAAGAAAATAATATTAATGTTTTGGATGATTTAAATAAAGGAACAACTATGGGTATGGATGCAATCACTTTTATTTTAGATAAAGTAGAAGATAAAAAATTAAAAGATGTATTAAATATTCAATATAATGAGTATAAAGAAATAAACGAAGAAATTGTTAATATATATTCTAAATATAGTGATAAAGAACCTCATGAAACTAATGCTGTAAACAAAGCTATGACTTGGTATGGTATTGAAATAAAGACGTTTATGGATAAAAGTAATTCTAAAATTGCTGAGTTATTATTACAGGGAACTAATATGGGAATAATTGAGGGAAGAAAATTATTAAATCATAAAGATGCGGATAAAAAAGTAAACGATTTGGTTCAAAAATATGTTGATATGCAAGAAAAAGCAGTTGAAGAGTTAAAAAAATTCTTATAATCTAGCAATTATTTATATCAAAAGTAATAATATTTATTGGTGATAGTTTGAAAATTAATATTAAAAAATTAGTATTATCAATTATTATTACTTTTTTAATTGGCAATTTTTTTGCAATATTTATTAATATTGGTGATGCTTATTTAAATTTAAACAAAGGTGTTAATGTTCCTGGTTTTATTTTTCCAATTGTATGGAGTGTTATTTATACTCTTATGGGTATTTCTTTATATCTTATATTAGAAAGTAAAAATTATAATAAAGATAAGTCTATAATTATTTATTTTTTTCAACTTTTAATTAATTCCTTATGGACTTTATGTTTTTTTAAATTTCATTTATTTTTATTTAGTTTTTTGTGGATTATTTTTTTAATTATATTAGTTATATTTATGATTATTAATTTTTATAAAATTAATAAATTAGCTGGTTTATTAAATATTTTATATTTATTATGGCTACTTTTTGCTGCATATTTAAATCTTTCTATAGTTATTTTAAATTAGAATTTTTAATGTTATAATACTTTTAGAAAGTAGGTTGTAGTATGAATTTACAAATTATTGGTTCTGGTGGTATGTGGAATAAAGAAAATAGTGCAAGTTATTTAATTGATAATCACATTTTAATTGATATACCTAATGGAAGTTGTAAAAACCTTTATAATTTTGGTAATAATATAGAAAATATTGATAATGTCTTGATTACCCATTTTCATGGAGATCATTATTTTGATATCCCTTTTTACCTTTTAAAAAAGAGTAAAGAAGATGAATTGGATGTTATTATTTATTGTAATAAAGATGGTAAGAAAAAAATTGAAACTTTGTTTAAATTAGGATTTCCAAGCGCATCTAAGAAAGTTTTAAAAAGGCTTAATTTAAAGTATAATTTTAGTAAAAATTTTAAAATAGGCAATTATGAGGTAACTAGAATAATTGTTAGTCATGGAGATTTTAAACCTGCTTATGGATATATATTTAAAAATGATAATTTAACTATAGGTTTTACTGGTGATACTGGTTATTGTGATAACGTTGATTATATGGCTAGTATATGTGATTATCTAATATGTGATTGTAGCTTAATTTTAGGTAATGAATCTCATATGGGAATTGATGATATTAAAAAGTTAGCAAATAAATATCCTAATCATAAATTTGTAACTTCTCATATGTTTAGTGAAACTATTAAAGAAGCTAAAAAGTTAAAAATTAAAAATATAATTGTTCCAAATGATGGTGATTTTATTATAAATGGAGAAGATGTATGAATTTTATTGGTACAAAAATATTAGAAACTGAAAGATTAATATTAAGGAAAGTAACTGTTGCTGATGCTGATATTGCATATAAAAGTTGGTGCACAAGTGATGAAGTATCTAAATATGTAATGTGGGAAAAGCACAGAAATGTTGAAGTAACAAGGGCTATTTATTACAAATGGGTGGAAGCATATCAAGATTTAGATACATTTCGTTGGATTGCAGAAATAAAAAAAACAAAAGAAATAATAGGAACTATTGATGTAGATAAAAAGTTTTTAAAATATGGAACCTGTGAGGTAGGATATTGCTATGCAGAAAAATTTTGGAACCAAGGCTATGGGACTGAAATATTAAAAAGAGTTATAAAATTTTTGTTTGAGGAAGTAAATGCTGATTTGATTTGTGCAACGCATTTAGAAAACAATCCAGCTAGTGGAAAAGTAATGAAAAAAGCACATATGAAATATGAAGCAAGGTTACGTCAAAGAATTAACGATAAAAGTGGTATGAAAAATGACTTATTAGTTTATTCGTTAACTAAAGAAGAATATTTAAAGGAAGAAATTTAATGGATGAAGTTGTAAAATTATTAACAGATAAGCATAAGACAATTGCTACTATGGAATCTTGCACTGGAGGTTCTGTTGTAAATGCTATAACTAATATTGAAGGATCTAGTGAAGTATTGAAATTTAGTGCTGTAACTTATTCTAATGAATTTAAAATAAAAATGGGAGTAGATTCCCATGTAATTAAAAAATATAGCGTTTATAGTAAGGAAACAGCTATGGAAATGAGTAGAAATATTTCTATATTTGCTAATTCTAATTATGGTATAGGTGTTACTGGTAAGTTAAATCGGGCTGATAAATTTAATATGTCTGGTAAAGATAATCAAGTATTTATAAGTATTTATGATAAAGACAATGATAAATATTATAATTTTGATTTATATGCTACAAAAATAAACCGAAAAGAAAATAAAAAATTAATAGTCACAAAAATTATAAAAAAGTTGTTGGAAATTATTTAGGTATAGCTATTAATATAATTTCAGTTGGATAATATTTATTACCAAAATACCTTAAATAATATTTATAATTGCTATTTATTTCGTGAATTGTTTTTGGAATTTTCCATAAATCTTCATGATTGTGATACACTGCAATAGCTAATTTGGGTGTATCATTTTTTATGTGATTTTGAGCTCCTTTTATAGCTTTAAATTCATCACCCTCAATGTCCATTTTAATAAATGTTATTTTTTCTTTTATATCATCATCTAATGTTGTATTTTCAATTAAAATGTCACCTTTTTCTCCTGCTTTATTAGCTGATGAGTTAACTATATTTGGCATTAAAAAACTGGTTTTCTTTTCATCTGAAATTGCTTTATTAACGATATATATATTTTTATATTCTTTTAAATTGCTTTCCATTTTTTCAATATTTTCTTTAGTTATTTCATATGCATATACTTTTTTATAGTCTTTGTAATTATTTATATAATTTAAAATTGTGTCGCCATTATATGCTCCAATATCTACAAATATTTCATTTTCATCACATCTAATGATATCTAAATCAAAATATTGATGATAATTTTTTTCATATGATTTATCAAGATTTTCAAAATTAGAATTATACCAATAATCTAAAATTGCATATAATATTTGTTTTGAGCGATAATCATTTAATGATTTATATAACCATTCATAATCACTTAAATGATTTTTAATTGTTTCTGCTCTTAAATGCAATTCTTCATAATCATTGTTTTCTGAATTTAAATTTCCCCAATATTTAAATTTATCTAAAAATGCTTCTATAGATAATCTTATTTTAGAATCTTTTTTTAAATAATTTGTTAATATATGCATATATATATCTTCTAAATTTTTACTTCTTATTTCATTAACTAAATTTTTAAAATTATAATCTATTTTATTCATTAATTTACCTCTATAAATATTTATGCAAAATATTTTGACTTTTTACTTTTTTTGGTGTATATTAGTTGAAAATTATAGAGGTTTATATGGAAGTTATAAGTTTTGATTCTTTATTAAAAAATTTTTCTAAGTATAATTTAGTTGGTATTCCAAAGGTTAGAAAAGCTTATGAATTTGCTAAATTAAAACACGACGGGCAATATAGGGCTAGTGGAGAAGAATACATTACACATCCTTTAAATGTTGCTAATATTTTGACACAATTATGTGCAGATACTGATACTATTTGTGCTGCTTTATTACATGATGTTGTTGAAGATACTGATACATCTTTAGAAGATATTAAAGCTGAATTTGGTGAAACTGTTGCTAGATTAGTCGAAGGTGTAACTAATTTAACTAAATTATCTTTTAGTAATAAGGAGTCATTTAATAATGCAAACATCAGAAAAGTAATATTAGGAATGGCTAAAGATGTAAGGATTGTATTAATAAAAATTGCAGATAGACTACATAATATGAAAACTTTGGAATATAAAAAACCAGAAAAGCAAAAATTAAAATCAATGGAAACCTTGGAAATTTATGCTCCTCTTGCTAGAGATTTAGGACTTCATGATATAAAATGTGATTTAGAAGATAATTCTTTTATGTATCTTATGCCTGATTTATATAAAAAAACTAAGGATGAACGTGATAAAATAGAAAATGAATCAAGAAAAATGGTTAAAGAGATTTCTGAAAAATTAAATTTTATTTTAAATGAGCAACATATACCTAATATAATTAAATTTAGATTAAAAAGCATTTATAGTATTTTTAGAGATATGCTCTCTAAAGGTTTAAGTGATATTACTGATTTGCACAATTTATTTATGTTTTCTATAATTTTAGATAATATCAATGATTGCTATATTTCCTTAAGATACATTCATGAAAATTTTGCTCAAATAGATGGCGGTATGAGTGATTATATAGGAACTCCTAAAGGTAACCATTATCGTGCATTCCATACAACTGTTGTAGGTCCTGAGGAAAAATTATTATTAATGATTTTAAAAACTTATGATATGGATGAAACTGCTAGAAATGGAATTGCTGAATTTTGGTTTAGTGATTCTAATGAGGCTTTTTCACAAATGCAAGATTCTTTAACTAGTTCTCAATTTTTTCGCGATATTGTAGATGTAAATAGAATGGCTAGTAACAACAAAGAATTTTTAGATTTAATAAAAGGAGAAATTTTTGCTGAAAAAATTAATGTTTTTACAATGGGGGGAAAACCTATGTTAATTGTAAATGGAGCTACTGCTATTGATTTTGCTTATCAAATTCACACTGAAATTGGAAATAAGATGGTTGCTGTTATTGTTAATGGTAAATCAGTTGGTTTTGATTATGTTTTGAAAAAAGATGATAGGGTAAGAATTATTACTGATCCTTTAGCTGAAGGTCCCAGTGAATCTTGGCTAGGAATAGCTAAAACTGCTAGAGCTAAAAAGAAAATTAAAGAATTTATAAAAAATAAAAATAAAGGCTATTCTTTAGTTAGAATGCCTTGATAAATATTTCTTTTTACCATTTCTTTATCTATGTCATTTAAAACACAAAATTTTTTTAATAACCATTTTGGTTCTATTAATTCATCTTTAATAGGATCACCTGTTAGTCTTTCTATTACTATCTTTTCATTGATATATTCTAATTGTGAACATACAATGTCTATGTATTCTTCTTTTTTTAATACTTCTATATTTTGCTTTTTGTAAATATCTGCTAGTTTAGTGTTTTTAGAAATGTAAAGCATGTGTATTTTTATTGCATCTATTTTTAAATCGTTTAGGTATTTTACTGTATTAATCATATCTTCTTTGGTTTCAAATGGAAGTCCATTTATGATGTGTGCTACTGTAAAAATTTTTGTTTTTTGTAAATCTTTTACTGCTTTTGTAAAACATTTAACATCATGGCCACGATTTATAAATTTTAATGTTTCTTCTTTACTACTTTGTAATCCTAGTTCAATCATTAAGAATGTTTTTTTATTTAGTTCATCAAAATATTTTAGCCACTTATCATTTAAACAATCTGGTCTTGTTGCTATGGAAATTCCAACTACTTTAGGTATTGTCAATAATGTATCAATATATTTTTTGATTTTTTCTATGTTATTATATGTATTTGTTCCTGATTGAAAATATGCAATATATAAACTGTTCGGCCATTTTTTTTCTAAAATATTTTTAGCTTTTTCAAATTGTGTTAAAATGTCAACACTATTATCACTTATATTTGATGCACTATTATTTGAACAAAAAATACAACCACCATTAATTTTGTTTGGACATGTGCTATTTATATTTAATGGAACTTTAAATACTTTTTGACCAAATTTTGTTTTAAAAAAATAGTTTAGTGTATGATATCTTTTATTATCTAATGTATATTTAAACATGTAATCACTCCAATAGGTATATTTTAACATACTAAATTGAAATTATTTAATTTATTTGATAAAATTATATTGTGCTGGAATAGCTCAGTTGGTAGAGCAATGCCCTCGTAACGCATAGGTCGCGGGTTCAATTCCTGCTTCCAGCACCATATTTGATAAAAAATTAGAACTTTTAATAATTCGATAATAATAAAATTACTAACAAAAATGTTAGTTTTTTTGTTATTTAAGAAAGTGAGCATGATTTTATATGTTAATAATAGAAGCTAAAAAATCAAAAATAAGTGAAGAACTAAAAATAAAGCTTAGTTAATTTATAAATGTTAAAAGTATTAAAAAAACGAATATTGTTTATGTAAAAATACATATTTTAAAAGTTAAAAATAATTATTATTTATATAAAAAAAATTTTATAGAGATATTGATATATAGAAAAAACGAGCACTTATAATTTGCTTGTTTTTAGAAGCTATAATTTCATTATATTAATATTATAGTAACAAACTAAGCTATTGGTAAAGTCAACAACTTTATTATGCCTAATTTTTTTGTAACGTATAAAGCTAAGCAAAATTATGTTTTTAATTTCAAGATTTTGTAATTAAAATAAAAAAACAATTTATCATTACATTGAAATATTATTTAAATAAAACTTGTCATAATTTTTTTAAATTATAATTTAGGTCCTTTTTTTTCTAATTCATCAGTAAATTTATATGTATCTTCAAAATCTCTTTGAGAAATTCCATACATATCATCAACATTGGTAATGTTGATATAACCCCCAGCTGCAATTTGCATATCTGAACCCCATTGATTCAAAATTATATTATCAGTTATTTGAACAAAAATTTGAGGTCCACCTTTGGGTCTATATAAACTAGCATTTTTTGGATCAATTTCATATTTCTTTTTAAATGTAGAATCTGCAATAATCCATTCGTTAGAATGACCATTATTATCTATAATTACATTACCCTGTTCATCAACTTTAGTTGCAATCCATCCAGGTTGATTTGTTTGTTCGTCAATTTGTACTTGTGCAACTTTTTCTTGTATCTCATTACCTTGAGCATCTACACTCCAAGAAATAACAGTTTCTCCCACGTTTCCTTGTCTAGCGATTATTCTAGCAAATTTTTCGGCTTGTCTTGGCACCATTGTTCCATTTTCAATACCTTGTCTTACATAACTAAAAACTTCTATTTTTGTATAATTCATATAACTACCCTTCTTTCTTTTTTTATTATAACACATAAATAGTTATTTTTAATTACATTCCATTAAAAATATAATATAACAAATTAGTAATTATTATTACCTATAAATTTATGCTTAACGGTTGTTTTATTCCCCTCAAAAGTGCATAATATGGAAATTAGTTAAATTAATTGACTTATATATATAAGGTTAATTTCGGTTAACCTTTTTGTATGATAAAAATCACCAGATGTGATTTTAACTTCGCTTCCATGTCTGAGAAACATGGGCATATTGCTATTTTAGTGGATATTTATTTTCAACATTTTGTGATAAAAGTAAATTATAAAAATCTATCACTACTTTCATTTGCTATCACAAACGAAAACGTGTCATAATTTTTTTACAAGCTGTGATGGTTCTTATTTTGCTCAATACCAAAATGTTCACTATATTGTGTTAAAGCATTATCCCAATTATGAGCAATATCATCTGCTTGTGTTAATTCTTCAAAAGTCTTACCTTTTCTACTTACAGCAAAATTATACATACCTATGGCATCATTATTTAATAAAAATTCAATTTGTTGATTATCAAATTGCAATCCAGTAGGGTTATGAACTGGTGAATAGTTTGGATTTTGTATAAATGAATCATTTTTAGCTAAGTAAACACCGTATATTAACTCTGGACTAAGTTGTGATATATCTCCACGTTCACCAAAACTTGATATATGTTTCCATATAGGGAGCGGTATTTGCTGTAATTGTCCTTTTGATGTTTGAGGTGTTAAATAATATTTGGGTATTTTTATTACAAAAATAGCATTACCTTTTGTTCCTGCATATGCTTTCATTTTTTGCCCTAGTTCACCTTCTCTAATTTTTATAGGCCACATTGTAGATAGCATATCATTACCTCGATAATTAATTAATCCATTATCAAATATTTCATTAACTAGTGTTGGATCATTTATTGTAGTTCCATGAAAGAAATATGAAAATTCTTCATTATTCATTGTAATCACTCTCCATAGAAGTTATCTTATTTATTGAATTATTTAATATTTCATCAATTTTATTTATTTTAAATAAGTCTTTTATTTCATTTATTATTTTTTCATCATCTCTGATAGATAATTCATAACTTATTCCATTTATTGACATATCTATGTAATTATATCTATTGAAATCAAAAATATCTTTGTTATAATGATTTTCATTATATAAATAATTATTATTACCTTTATTACCTTGAATATTATTAACAATATCATTTATTTTTTTGTATATCATTTTCATTTAAAATAAATGGAATAGATACATTTATATTTGATAAAATATTACTACCTAAATCTTCATTATTACAAAATGATTTAATTGAATTAGAATAACATAACTTTTCATCTATCACAAATGAATATTTTTCTTCAAATATACTTCCTACATTAAACTCACCGTTATAATGCCTTTTTGATATTTCAATTCTAATCATAAACATTTTTCTCCTTCTAATTTTTGAATTTTTTTATCTATTTAAAAAGTTAATTCTTTTATAGTTTTTGTCTCTTTATTTTTATTTTCAAAATCTCTAGCTTTTTTATTAATATAATCAGTTTATTTATCTTCTACGTAATTATAACATGTCCATTTTCTTTATTTTATAATTTTATGTAAAATTTTACATTTTATTGTCTTAAAATGTAAATGTAGTGATATGATTGTGTTAGTTAGCAGTTTTATTGCCAATATATTTAATATTTATGCTTAGTGGTATTGTGTTTTTAATAGAAACTTACTAGATTGATGAAGCACTTTAACATTGTGGGGTTAGAGTTTTAATTTGGACAAAATTATGATAAACTTTTTATATAAATCAAATTGATTATGTTAATTTAGAAAAACACATTATAAATTGACAGAAATCAATTTTTATTACTTGTAATTGTATAGGGAGTTTAATATGGACAAAATTTTAGAAATAAATGAATTAATAAAAAAATATAGTGAAATGGGTATTATATCATCAAAAGATATTAGCGATGGTCATCATACATTTAAAGAACTTTATAAGCAACGATTGATTATGTTTTGTGTAATTTGTAACATTTTTCCAAAATTGTCGTGGAAATCAAAAAAACATTATGATGAAGAAAATGATCCAATGTTTGAAGGGGATTTTATAGTAGGTATAAACACACCTGAAGGTGTAGCTATTTATCATATTAAATTAGAATACTGGGATTTATTTGATGTTCAAGAAATTAGTAGAGCACCGAAATATGACAATTATACTTCAGAAGATGCTATGAACAGAATATTATCTTTAACTAAGTATAATTTACATAGAAATAGTTTGTAGAAATCTTGCATTAAAACATTAAATTTTATTTAAATATTTATTATATTAATTATAAGTATGTTTAAATTAATTGTGAATAATTGTAAAATATTATATTGAAATAAAAACATATTTAAAAAGATATTATAAAGGTAGTTGATTTATTTGAAGACAATATATTTAATAAGACATTCTAAAACATTAAAAGTAAGCAATTTATTTAATAATGAAAGTTTACAATTTCAAAATGAAAAGAAATCACTTTCAATTGAGGGAGAAAAAATTGCAAAAGATAAGTTAAGCAATAAAGAATTTGAATATATAGATGCGATTTATAGTTCTAATTATGTAAGAGCTATACAAACTTCTAAATATTTAGCAATAAATAATAATTTAGAAATAAATGTTGTAAGTGATTTGGGTGAAAGGAAATTTGGAATTGACTCTTGGGATGAATTACCTAATGATTTTGAAAAAAATCAACTTTTAAATGAATGTTATAAAATAGGCGATGGAGAAAGCCAACTAGAAGTTAAAAATAGAATGTATTGTTTTATTTTAAAAATTTTAAATGGATATAATAATAAAAAGATTGCAATTGTAACTCATGGGACGGCTATTTTGTTTTTGCTTATGAAGTGGTGTAATATAAATTTAGTTAATGATATGTTTAAAATTATATTTAATGATCAAATTATATTTGAAAGTAACTTGGATTATTGTGAAACTTTTAAACTGGAATTTGATGATAATAATAAATTAATAAATATTGAAAATATAATACTTTAATTTATTTGGTTAAAAAAATTAAAGAAATTTAGAATTATAAAAAATTTATGATAGTTTTAATGATAATTCCTATTAAAAGCATATTGAATAATAAAATAAGCTTTTGGGATATTAAAGGAATTAAAAATTGTAAGTCTTCAATTGATGAAGTAAATGGATTATATTATCATGTTGTTGATTTAGAAAATGAAGTTGCAATATATGGGAACTTTTCTTCCGTTGTTATAACATATTTTGATGTTGATAGACTTTTTCAATTAATTCAGAAGAAAGCAAATGATTTGGGTTTGAATTTGTATAGTTAACGAAAGTATGGTGATATTGTTTCACGTTAAATTGTTGATTATATATAAAACTATGTTTAAATACTAAGGCATTATATGCTATACTATGTGTGAGGTTAAGGTTGAAAATAAATAATTAAAATTAAGGCATACAAAAGGATTTCAAAAAATCAAAATTTTTTTGAAATGAAATT
>CALVXN010000019.1 GCA_944371315.1 uncultured Bacilli bacterium
AATTTCATTTCAAAAAAATTTTGATTTTTTGAAATCCTTTTGTATGCCTTAATTTTAATTATTTATTTTCAACCTTACACCTACTATAATTCTATCAAAAAAAGTTAAAAAAAGCTATATATATTATGATGGAAGTTTTCTTTCTAAACCAATCCCATTAAAAACATCTTTCGTTTTTTCCAATCCATTAACTCTCCATCTCATAACTTTTGAATCATTAGAAATTATTGGCAAATCCAATTCTATAGAAACAAAAGTAAAATGCAATTCATTTAAAAAGATTTTAATTGTTTCAATTATAATTTCTTCATAAGATTTCATATTTTCAACATTAAGTTTTGTAAAATCCTTTTTATAAAAGTATACTGCAGTAAAATCATCCGATAAATTAATCCCATAATCATTATAAGAAAATCCATACGAAATATCTTCAAAAGATATTTCTTGAATTAATTTGCTATGTTTTATAGCATTTAATGAACAAGCATCAAATAAATTGATATCAATACTAATTAAAGCTTCACCAATACAAATATTATCTCTTCCAATAGTATCCATATTCTTTTCAAATATAATGTTTTGATTAACATCTAAAACAAAAAAAGAAATATCTTTTTCATCAATTTTACCTTCTAAGTATTTTTGAAAAACATTATCAAAAATAAAACTAGAGTCAACTTTATAAAAATATTCAACATAAACTAACATATAAATCACCAATAAAATTATTCTAACATAAAATTACAAATTGTGTTAAAATATTTACAGGTGAAGTAATATGCTAAAAAATAAATATCAAAGGGCTACAAAAGAAATAAGAAAAAAAGCCAAATTAGAATATTTTAAAACAGAAGATGGAAAAGTTTTAAAGATAAGAACAACTAGATTATTAATCTATGGAATTTTACTTATATTAATAGCATTATATATGATAATAGATAATTATTTAAAAGAAAAATTAATAATAAATTATACATATTCAGTTTTTCTTTTAATATTTGCATTTATATTCATATTTGGAAGACATTATGTTCTTGTTAAAAATATTAATTTATTTATGGTTAAAAACAAAGATAAAATATAACTATTTAATTAATATTTTTTTTATGCATAAAATTATATTATGGAAGAAGTAATAAAAAAATTAAAACAACTAAAAACCGAAGATTTTATATGGATAATATATTTTTTTATAGCTGCATTTGCCATTTTATCAAATAATTATGAAAGAAAATATTTACTTAACAAACAAAATATTGAAGCATACAAAAAAGAAAAAACAATAAATATCACTGTATTTATTGTTGTATTTTTTATATATTTATATTTTGTTCTATTAATATCTCAAGATTTAAATAGTATGGAAAAAAATTTTAATAATCCAAACTATCGAAATACATTTCTTAAATTAATAGCATCTTTACTATTTTTAGTCGGAGGCGCAATATTCATATTTCAAGAAATAAATTCAAATGAATTAGATGAAATAGGTTTTATTTAGTAAAATATCGATATGTCTTATGCATTTCTAAAGTATCATTATAACTTTCAGCTAACTCAGAAACTGTAACTAATTGATATCCTCTAACATAAAGTTCCGGTAACAATTTTTCAATTGCATCAACACTAGTTTTATGAATATCATGAAATAGTATAATTGAACCTTCATAAATATTATCTAAAACATAATTAACTAAGTAATCTACATCTTTATGTCTCCAATCTTCTGTATCTATACTCCATAATATAAAACTTGTATCTAAACAGTTTTTAATATCTTCATTAATCGAACCATATGGTGGCCTAGTTAAACTAAATGTTGCACCAGTAATGTTTTTTAAATATTCATTACTTATATTAAAATCACTTTGTATTTCTTCGATTTTTTGTCTTTTAAAATTAGTATGTCCATAAGAATGATATCCAATTTCATTCCCACTATTATAAACTTTTAATACAGTATCTTTAAATCTTAATAAATTACTTCCTAACATAAAAAATGTTGAATGAGCTTTATTATTATTTAAAATATCAACAAGCCTACTTGTGTATGAACCAGGGCCATCATCAAAAGTAATAGCAACTAATTTTTTACTATTATTTATATCAAATCCATTTTCATTATTATAATTACTATCTAAAGTTACATCTAAATTAAGATAGTCTTTAATTTCATTATAATTTACAACTAAATATAAATCCTCATTTACATTAGGAGTAATTTCATAATCATAATAATATATTACTAGTTCATTATCCTTAAAAAAATATATATTAGTTTTATCATTTTTATTTAAAACATCAGCAATAAAGGTTGGATATTTTAAATATAATAATTCACTTATTTTATCATCAAAATCTTGTTTATATTTTGAAATAATAAGATTATCATAATTAATAATATCTCCAGATTCATAATCAAAAATAATAGACTCATATCTTCCATCAGTTAATATAAGTAAAGAAACAATATCTTTATTTATATTTATTTCATCAACTAAAGAATTTTTATCTAACTTTTTAATATAGTCATCTATTTTTTTGCTTCTTTTAATATTACCATCAGTTTTAATAACAGGATAATTACTTGACAAAAAATACTTATCAGATACTTTTTTCATATAAAAAGAAGATGTTAAAGTCAAAGCTAGAGCTAATATTAGTATAAAAATCAAAACTACATTTACATACAAATTTTTCTTTTTTAATTTAAACTTCTTCATAATTAATCCTCTTAAATATTTTTAATATTTTTTTTATTAAATACCCAAATTGCTAAAATAATCATTATTAGAAAATAAGAAATACAAACAATAAATGAATGATTAAAAGTTAAACCATACATTGATTTTCCTCCGAATAAAAATTGTGTCCAATCCCAATTAGTAGTTACAAAATAATCTAAAAATTTTATATCATATGCATAAGCTAGAGCATTAATAAATTCTGCTCCAATAAAACCACAAAATGTTATAGCTATAGAAAATGCAGTGCTATTTATAATAGCTGAGCAACTAAAGGCTAAAGTAACTAACAATATAATTTTAGGTAAAGTTGCCATAAAAATTAAACCAAAATATTTAAAGACATTAACAACTTCTAAAACCCCAACACTATGATTATATATTAAAACTGGAATTTTCAACGAATTAAAGCCAAATAGTATTGCTCCTATTCCAAATTGAAAGATAAATAATAAAGCAATAAATAAAGGAATCACTAAAATTGATGTTATAAATTTTGCTAATAAAATATCTGTTCTACGATAAGGCAATGTAAGTAACGATTTTATTGTCCCTTTACTAAATTCTTCACTAACAATACTTCCAGCAACCATAATGCCAAATACAAGAATAAAAAATGCATATTCATCAAAAAAATTCTTTATCAATCCCCGTAAATTGGCTTCATTTTTAGTATCAACCTTATGCTCTAATATATACTTATTTTCATAATAACTACTAACAGCATCTTTATACTCATCTAAATCTATATTACTATCATAAATATATTCAGCCATTGGATACAAAACATTATTTATCTCACTTATTGCATCATTTAAATAATCATTTTTATATGAAATATTTTCTTCCAATCGATAATTTATAAGTTCTAATGATTTTTTTGCAACAAAATGTTCTTTTTTATAATTTATTAATTCCTTTTCTGACAAACTTTCATTTTCAATAATAGTTTCATATTCTAATACTTTTTTTTCATATTCTTCTTTTTCTAAATTAGCTAAATATTTCCAATCATCATTTAAAAGTGATTGTATTATTAATAACATTTCATTTTGAACTTTTTCTATTTCTTCTTTATTTTCTTTTTCATCTTGTAATAAATAATAATAATTATTATCCAAAGGAAAATATTTTTCCATAATTATTTTAACTTGCCAAGAGTCTACATCATATTCTTTAGACAAACCATAGCAATCAATATAAGCCATATAATATGCATAATCGTCAATACTATCTTCTGAAGGATTATAATTATTTACAAATTCAGTTGCATAATTAATATCAGTATAAAAGTAATCATTAACAGCACTATAATTATTCGTATTATAAAATTTATAAATAAAATTTGCTAGTAAAGCGTATAAAAAAGCTATAATTATAATTATGTATGTGCTTTTTTTATGCAACAATTTATAAAATTCATTTTTTATTAATGTTAGCACGTGGACCTCCTGTTTTTTTCAAAAAAGCTTCTTCTAAACTAATTTCATCATTTCTTATCTCATAAATTTCAATATTTGATTTTACTAATTGTTTTACTATTTTAGCTACTTCATTTTTATCACCATTTATTACAAAGGAATTTTTCTTTACTTCAATTGCATTTGAAATTGGCAAATTACTTGTATCATTAACTTTAAAAATTACCCTATTTTCACTATTTTTAAATTCATTTACAAAAGAACTTTCAATAATTTTTCCATTATCAATAATACAAACTTTATTACAAAAACTTTCTAACTCTGCTAAATTATGACTAGATATTAAAATTCCCATTCCATCTTTTGCTAGTTTTTTTAATAAATCTCTTAAATCTTTAATTCCCTCTGGATCAAGTCCATTAGTTGGTTCATCTAAAATCAGTATATTAGGTGAATTTAAAAGAGCTCTAGCAATTCCAAGTCTTTGACGCATACCCAAAGAATATTTATTTACTTTATCATTTATTCTACTTTTTAAACCAACATACTCAACTATACTTAAGATTTTTTCATCTGTAATACCCTTATAACAATTAGCAACAATTTTTAAATTTTGCCATCCAGTTAAATACATATATAAATCTGGATTTTCAACTATTGCTCCAACTTTAAAAATAGCTTTAGTAAAGTCATCAACAACATTATAACCATTTATAATAACACTACCAGAATCAATACTTTGTAGTCCTAGTATTAATTTAATTGTGGTAGTTTTACCACTTCCATTTGGTCCAATAAAAGCAAGTATATCACCTTCACATATATCAAATGATACGTCAGATAATATTCTTTTTTTTCCAAATTTTTTACATATATTTTTGCATTCCAAAATTTTATTCATAATTACCCTCACCAATAGTATAACATACTATATTTTTATTTGTTTCTATTTATATATATTTACTAAAATTTGTCACAATCCTTTTATCTTTTAAAAGTTTTAAAATAAATTTCTTTTAATCTTTCATTAGATACATGAGTATATATACCAGTAGTATTTAAACTTGAATGGCCAAGCAACTCCTGAACAGTTTTAATATCAGCACCATTATTAAGTAAATGAGTAGCAAAAGTATGTCTAAATGTATGTGGTGTAACGTGTGATTTTATAGTTAAATTATGGACACTATCCCTTATTATTTTTTCTATTTCTGTAATATCCATTTTATCGTTATTTTCATTAACAAATAAATATTTACTATTATTATTTATATTTTTACTTAAGTATATATCTAAATAATATCTTGCATAATCGCCAAAATAAACAATTCTTTCTTTACTACGTTTACCAAATATTTTAATAGAATTATTATTAAAATTAATATCACTTATTTTTATATTTGCGATTTCACTAACTCTACAGCCAGTAGCATAAAGCATTTCAATTAATAATCTATTCCTTAAACCTACACTATCGCTAATATCAATAGAATCAAATATAATACGTAATTCTTCATAACTTAAATAATTAGGTAATTTCCTATCTAATTTAGGATTTCTAATTAACTTAAACACATTACCATCAACCATCTTTTGATCTTCTAAATAATTATAAAAAGTTCTTAAGCAACTTATTCTTCTAGATATACTGCTACTTTTTAATTTTCTTTCATCTAATAATTTTAAATATGATCTTATATCGTCTTTACATAAATTTAAATAATTTATGTTATATTTTTTTACAAAAGAAAAAAAGTCATCTAAATCTTTTTGATAACTAATTATAGTCATTTTTGAATAACCTAAATTATTCTTTAAATAATCAAGAAATTTATAAACTTCTTTGTTCATCTTCCAAATCAGGCCCTTTAAATAAAACAGCTAAATCTGCCACAAGTTTATGAATATGATGTTCTAATGCAGATATTTGAACTTCTAAATTTGCAACATCAGATCTTAACTCACTAGTTTCATTAGTAAAAGCTACTCCACTATTTAATTTAGACTCAATAAAATCCCTTTCTTCTTTTTTTTCTTTTATTTCTTTCATAATCTCTTCAATTATTGCCATAGATTTCAAATAAACAAAGCTTTTCAAATCCATTTCAGTCATTGGATTCATCAATGCAACCTCTTCATCAGTTAAAAATTCTGTGGCATCTGGTTGCTCTTCCCTAGTTTTTTTAATTAAATATTGTTGACATTCAACTTCTAATTTTTTTATATCATCTAAACTCATCATACTACAATTACCTCATTACATTGTTTGTTCTATTTTTAAATTGCCCCTTATTTCTTTTCCAACATTTTCATTTTGTTCAGTGACAAAATTAACAAAAGTAACTTGAACATTCCAATTATGAACTGTATTTAAATTGTTATTAGATCTAATTTCATAAGCCTTTGCAAGAAAAAATCTTCCTGTAGCATTAGTAATGTCAAATCCTTTAATAACAGTTCCCTTAGCATCAGTAACACTTATATAATTAAGTCCATCTATTTCAGTCACTTCTTTTCCATCTGGTGAAATAACACTCAATACAACTTCAGCATTTTTAGCATCAGTTGTATAATCAAAAGTATTTTTATTAATATCTAAAAATAAATTATATTTATATGTTACATCTTTAACTTCTTCAGTAATTAAAGTTGCACTAGCACCAACATCTTGAACTAAACTAGCCATATTTTGGCCAAAATTTTCTTCGTTAGCATTAATATCTATATTATTTTCAATATCAAATAATATTAAATCATTAATTTTAGCACTGCTAGAATCAATCTTTGATGATACATTAGATACTTGCAAATAAGTAAAATAAGCAAATGTTGATGCACTAATCATTGAAATTATTGCAACTATATAAATAATCATCAAAACTTTTCTAATCTTTTTTTCCATTTTTATTCTCCATTAATATATATAAATCTTATCATTATTATAATAAAAAAGCAATAAATTAATCTTTTTTTAACAAAAGTTTTAAACCCCAAATACATATAGGAATCATTATATTAATTATTAGAGTAATTAAATATACGTTTACTATATTATCATTAAAAATCATAAAAATTAGTAAAAATATTACAAAAAGTAATCCTATAATATAATTTAAAAATTCCTTTTTTATAATACTTTTTTCAAATTTATAATTATCTGATATATCATAAATGACATAAACAATATTAGTAATTATAATAACAATATAGATATAAGAAATAACATTAATATTAGCAAAATTATTATATATTAAATAAACAATAAGAAAAAATATACTATCTATTCTAAATAAATGAAAAGGATGTTTAATAATTAATTTTTTATTATACTCATCAATATATTTATTTTTCCTACATAATTCTCTATTAATTAATAAAAATAAATATATTACCCATAAAATTATTCCAAGATATTCAACTACTTTAATCATTATTTCTTCTCCCAAATAAACAACCACAATAATCTTGACGATATAAATTATATTCTTTACTCAATATTATACTCTTTTTATATCCATCTTTTTTCTTAAAATCACTATATAAAAACTTAATTTTATATTTTTCTTCTAAATGTTTTCCAATTTCATTAATAATTTTACTATTTTTATGAGGACTTACAGTTAATGTAGTTCCAAAATAATCACAATTTAATTCCTTAGCTTTTAATGCAGTTTTTTCTAATCTTAATTTAAAACAAGATACACACCTTGCTCCACCTTCTAATTCATTCTCTAATCCCTTAGAACACTCTCTAAATTTATCATTTTCATATAATCCTTCTAAAAATGTAATACTAGGCTTATTAAATTCTTTTATAAATCTAATTTGTTCATTTTTTCTTTTTTCATATTCTTTTACTGGTTCAATATTAGGATTATAATAATATACTATAATATCAAAAAAACTCTCCAAAAAACTTAATACTGTTGTTGAACAAGGACCACAGCAACTATGTAATAGTAACTTAGGTCTATAATCTAAATTATTAATTATTTCTAACATCTCATTGTGATAATTCATTATCCCCCACCTCTTCTTTATTTATTGCATCAAATGGTGTAAATACAATAGTTCCTTGATTATTACCAGAATATACACTATCTAAATGAATAATCCCTTTACTCTCTAAATTAGAATAAATAACTTTATAATTATTTAAATTCTCAAAATTAACTAAATCAATATAAACATGATTCCCATCATTCATTTTTAATATAAATCTACTATCGTTTATTGTTACATCATCTTTAATATCTGGACTATATTCTATTTCACTAATAAGTGATATTATATCACTATCAATATCATTTACTTTATCAATAAGCTTATTATATATATCACTAGGAACATAATTTATTAATGTAGGAACTCCTAAAAGACTATCATTAGTTATTTCTTCTTTACTAGATAATACTATACTCTTATTTAACATATTATAAAATAATATTTTATATTCTTTTACATTTATTTCAATAGTTCCATTTATACTTTTATTAACATTTACACTATCAATATAAGAAATACTATTAATTTTTTTTTCAATATTTTTTTTACTTACTTTAAATAAACTTGGATAATCATTAAGTCCAGATACATCGATAATTTCTGCATCACTCACTAAATTATTCCCACTAATAATAATTCTTTTAACTGGCAAAGTAAAAAAATAATAAATAATAATTATTATTAAATAAATTATTAATATAAATACTAATAATGCTTTTTTATTTAATTTCCTTTTTATCTTTTTACTTTGCATAAAATCACCAATTAACTTTTACTTGTTCTAATTCTAATTCAACATTATAAACATCTTTTACTTTTGATTTAATTAGTTCAACTAACTTTATTATATCACGACTTGTTGCATTATTAAAATTAATTATAAAATTAGCATGTTTTTCACTAACCATTGCTCCACCAACTGTAATGCCTTTTAAACCACTATGTTCAATTAAATATCCGGCAGCATGTGATGGAGGATTTCTAAATACAGATCCAGCATTTTTATATTCTAACGGCTGACTTTTTCTTCTTTTTTCTAAATTTTCTTTTATTTTTTCTTTTGCTTCTGCAACAGGACCATTAATACATTTTATTTTAGCACTTAATACTATTACTTTTTTTTCTTTAAATTCAGTCCACCTATAATCATATTTAATTTCTTCTTTATTTAATTCTTTTATATTTCCATCTTCATCAATAAATTTAACACTAATTATATAATCAAATATAGAAGTTTCATAAGCACCAGCATTACCAATTATAGCACCACCTAATAAACCAGGTATTCCCATTAAAGAACTTAAATTAGTATAACCGGCATCAAGCATAACACTAACTAATTTACCTAAACTGATTCCAGATTCTGCATTTATTATATCTTTATCAAATTCATAATTATTTAATTCTTTTAAATTAATTATTACCCCGTCATAATCTTCATCTGGGAGTAGGACATTAGATCCGCCACCTAAAATATACCATGACATTTTTTCATTTTTTAAATAATCTATCAATTTAACTAATTTTTCTTCACTTGATGGAAATACCATATATTTAGCAATACCACCAATTCCATAAGTATTATATTTTTTTAAATATACATTTTCTAAAACACTACCAAACTCATTCATTTTAATAATTCCTTAATTTCATTATATATAATTGTAGATGCTTCTTGTGTCTTTAAATTATCTAAATTCTTTTTCATTTCTTCATATTTCTTTGAATTATTAATTAATTCATTAATAGTTACTTGTATTAAATCAGGATTTAAATTTTTTTCTTCAATTAATTCTGCAACACCTAAGTTTACTAAATCTAAGGCATTATAGTATTGATGATTATTAGCAACATACGGACTAGGTATTAAAATACTAGGAATTTTTAATGCTAATATTTCACTTATAGTGCTAGCACCAGCTCTTGAAATAAGTAAGTAAGCATCTTTCATTAAACCTGATAAATTATCAAAATAAGGAACTACTTTTACATTCTTAGAAAAATTACTATTACTTATAAAATCATCATAATACTTTTTACCAGTTACATATAATATTTTATATGGTGCATCATCTACTGTTTTTAAAAATACTTTAAACTTTTCATTAAATGCTGAACTTCCTAGTGAACCAGCAACAATAATAATTAATTTATCACTTTCTTTAAAACCCAAAGTTGTTTTAGATATTTTACTTGCACTTTTTGCATTTTCACCGCAAGGATTACCAGTCCATACTACTTTTCTAGCAGTTTTAAAATAATCTTTTGAATTTTCAAAAGAAACACCAACTAAATCAACATATTTAGCAAGAGTAATATTAGACTTACCAGCAATACTATTTTGTTCATGAATAAATGTCTTAATACTTAAACTATGTGCTGCTCTAATAACTGGATATGTAACATAACCACCAACGCCAATAACTATATCAGGTTTAAATTCTTCCATTATTTTTTTGCATTTTTTTATGTCTTTATATATTAACCTAATATTTTTAATATCTCTAATTATTTTAGTTTTACTAAATCCATATATTTCAATTGGTATATATTTAATACCTAATTTAGGAACAATATCTTTTTCCATTCTATCATGTGTTCCAATATATAATACTTCTAAATTTTTTTCTTTTTCTTGAAACTTTTTTATTATCGCTAAGGCAGGATAAATATGTCCACCTGTTCCACCAGCAGAAACAATAATTTTCAATCTAATCACCTTAATATAATTATACAATAAAAAAACAAATATTTATTAATAAATAATAATATTTGTCATTTAGTATTCAATAATTTTTTGTTGATAAGTCGGACCACGTCGATTTATTAGACGTGAGTGGCCTTTTTTAGGTTTCTCACACCCCTACTCTAAATGGCGAATCCTTAGTCCCATCCCCACTAACATACGAGATATTAGACTTCAGATAAAAGACAGGTCTAACAGAATAGTAGTAATCCGCACTGCTGATGGTCAAATTGCCGTTAAAAACCAGATGGAACACATCAGTAGAGAATCTCGAAGACGGTGTTATTGTCCATTCATATAATCCCATATATAACCAATTATTTTGCACTATTGTGGTTGAATTATAATTATATAAATTTGTTGTCCATGCATCTGGATAAGCTGCATACCCATAATCACTTGAATACATTAACCCTATTTTTGTAGAATTACCATTTGCATTTTCTGGCCCATATATTGTTGAATTACTTCCATTTCCTACATTGTTCCTTTCACCAGTATAAAAATTCTTAGCTGTATTAGAATAAGATGCTATTTTACCTAGATACCATATTGCATCTTCTATCATACTAACCCATGAATTTCCTAAATAATTTAAATAATTTGTATTTAAATTTATTTTGTTTAATTCACTTGTTGTCCAATTATTTGATGAACCTTCTCTTGCACTTGTATCATAATTCCATCTATATGTTGCGATTGTGCTTGTATCTAAGCTCCCTCTATAATATGAAGTATCATACTCATAACTCCCGTAATAATCTCTACTATTAGTTCCAAGCATAGCACTTGTTGTATAGTCCGCTTTTATTAATTTAACATTATAAACACCGTCTTTATCATCGTCAAATAATCCAACAATTCGATATAAATATTCATCTGGGCAAATTGCTGCATCACTACCAAAACATACATAATTATTTGGATTTGCTCCGCTATAACGATAGCTATTATCTCCGGCTTCTTGATTTGCATTTGTGTATGTTCCTACTCCATCATGATAATAAAGACCATTTACTCCATCAGATACATAAACATTTTCAAGTAGATATTCAACAAAATTAGGGCTATACGCATCAAAATAAACATAACACCTATCATTAGTATTTGCTTCAACCATTACCTTATTTGTTGCACTATCATAATATATTTTACTTCCATTTTTACATTTAGATAAAGCGGCATTAAAAGTATAACCATCACCTAGCCAATTACTACTAGTGGATTCTACATATTCTCCATTATCATTTTCATACATTATGGCAAGAGTATTACTAGAATCAAATTCCTTTTTATCACTATTATATAATCCAACAACAACACCACTTGGACTATCAAATAAATATATACCACTTATATATATTCCTAAAAGTAATATTATTGGCACACCAAATTTAATAATGTTCTTCATTTGACTAACCTCTATTCTAAAATAATTTTAGCAAAATTTATAAATTATTACAATACTATTTTTATATAATAAAAAAATAATAAAAAAATAGCCACAAATAAATGACTATAATTTTAAAATTAATTTTCTTCCCACATTGCATCAAGTGTTATACTACTATTTACTGGTGTATCAAAATTATATTCTTCATCATTTAAATACCAACCAATAAATGTGTAACCTTCAAATTCTGGATCATCAGGTTTAATAACTTTATCACCTTTTTTAACTTCTTGTGTTTTAACACCAGGACCTAATTTAGTATTAAAAGTAACAGTATATGTTCTAAAAAAATTCATATAAACAAATACCCCAACTAAAACTACTAATAAAGCAATACCAGTTATTATTGTTTTTTTCTTATCCATTATCTACTTTTTCCCCTTTCTTCTTCTATTTCATCAGTTAGTTCCATTACATGAACTTTCTTTAATTCTAATTCTAATATATATAATTTTTTCATATATTTTTCAATAAATTCCTTTTTTAAATATTCATGATATTTATATAACAAAATATTTCTAATTCTATCAAGTTCTGTGTAAGCCATTAGGACATCTCCACTAGTTGTTTCATCCCCAGCTGTAATAAGACTATAAATAACTTTAATTAATCTATTGTAAGCTTTAATTACTTTGTCTTCTAATATAGAAGAAACCATTCCTTTATCTAAAACAGTTATTTTTTTTACTCTTTTATATCCATTTTTAGGAGAAAAAGAATATCCTGTTTTTTCTTTATATAATAATACTTTTCTTTCATCATCATCATTTTTTAATATATAACTATTCATATTTTTCTCCTAGTAAATCGGGTCTTAATTCCTTAGTTTTTTTTATTTGCTCATTTTTTCTATATTCTTCTATATTTTTATGATGCCCACTTAGTAATACATCAGGAACTTTCAATCCTCTATATATAGCTGGCTTAGTCCACTGTGGATAATCAAGCAAATTATTATTAAACGATTCACTTTCTAGTGATTCATCATTTATTACACCTGGTATTAATCTAACTATTGCATCAGTTATTGCCATTGCTGGTATTTCACCACCAGTTAAGATAAAATCCCCAATACTTATAACTTCATCTACTAATGTTTTAATTCGCTCATCAAATCCTTCATAGTGCCCACATATAAATATTAAATGTTTATAAGTAACCATTTTTTTAGCAACACTTTGATTAAATTTAATACCTTCTGGTGATAACAATATAACATGAGAATCTTCTTTTTTTATTTTATCTAAGCATAAAAAAATTGGTTCACAGCGAAGAATCATCCCAGCTCCTCCACCATAAGGAGTATCATCAACTTGATTATTATTAAGAGGTGAAAATTCCCGAAAATTAATAATATTTATTTCAACTTTTTCTTTATCAATAGCTCGTTTAATAATAGATTCATGTAAAAAGCCATCAAACATACTAGGAAACAATGATAAAATATCTATTTTCAAATTAACACCTCCATTAAAAACATTATACTAAATTTTTAAAACAAACTCAATTGGGCAGATTCAGGCATATCTTTAAATACTCCAAGTTCTCTTAAAGCATTAACAGTCGTTTGATTAACCTTACCTCTACTAGCAAAGTCTTCAATACAATAAAATGGTTTCTTTTCTCTTTCTTCAACAATTTTATTAGCAACAGCTTCACCTAAACCATCAACTGCCATAAATGGTAAATATAAAGATTTATTTTCTTCATCAATATAAAATGTTTTAGCAAGTGATTTTTCTATATCAATATTTTTAAATTGAAAACCACGAGCAAGCATTTCAAGAGCAACAGCAAGAGTATCTCCAACAGCACTTTCCTTAGCAGAAGCACCAAATCCTTTTTCTTTTATTTCAATTAATCTTCTTTTTATTCCATCATAACCTTGTAACATTGCCTTAACATCAAAATCACTTCTTCTAATACTAAAGAAAGCAGAATAATAATAAAGTGGATAATAAACTTTAAACCATGCAACTCTATAAGCCATCATTACATAAGCACAGGCATGAGCTTTGGGAAACATATATTCTATTCTTCTACAACATTCAATAAACCATTCTGGAACATCATGTTCACGCATTAAAGCTGCATGCTCAAGCCAAGTATCTGGTTCTTTTTTAGCTTTTCCTTTACGAACAAATTCACTTATCTTAAAAGCTTTTGATGGATCCATTCCATAATTTATTAAACTAACCATTATATCATCACGACAACCAACAACTTCATTAAATGATGCAACATTATTAACAATTAATTCGCGCACATTTCCTTGCCATACATTAGTTCCATGAGAAAGTCCAGCTATTTTTACTAAATCAGCAAAATGAGTTGGTTTAATTTCAAGAAGCATATTAATAGCAAAATTAGTTCCAAATTCAGGAATACCTAATGTTCCAGTTTTACATAAAATTTGTTCTTCATTAACATTTAAAGCTGAAGGTGATGTAAATAAACTTATAACATTTTTATCATCAAAAGGAATATCAATTATATTAACTTTTGTAGTATCTCCTAAATACCTAAGCATAGTTGGATCATCATGACCAAGTATATCTAGTTTTAAAACATTATCATGAATAGCATGGAAATCAAAATGTGTCGTATACCAAGTAGAATCTGGTTCATCAGCAGGATATTGATAAGGTGTAAAATCAAAAACATCCATATATTGCGGTATAACAATAATTCCCCCAGGATGTTGACCAGTTGTTCTTTTAACCCCAGTGCATCCAAGAGAAAGCCTTTCTATTTCAATATTATTTAAAATAATATTATTATCTTCACAATAACCTTTAACATAACCAAAAGCTGTTTTATCAGCAACAGTAGAAATAGTTCCTGCACGATAGGCATGATCTTCACCGAACAATACTTTTACATAATTATGGGCATCAGCTTGATTATCACCAGAAAAATTTAAATCGATATCTGGAACTTTTTCAGCTTTGAAACCTAAGAATGTTGCAAATGGCATATCTTGTCCTTCTTTTTTTAATTTTTCACCACATTCACAAATTCTATCTGGCATATCATAACCACTTGAATAGTTAAGTGCTAATGATTCACCATTTTCATCTTCAAAATAAGATTTTTTGCATTTAGGGCAAACATAATGTGGAGGTAATCCATTAACTTCAGTAATACCCATCATAGTTGCAACAAGTGATGAACCAACAGAACCACGAGAACCGACGAAATAACCATCAGCATTACTCTTTTTAACAAGTTTTTCTGCAATTAAATAAATTACATCGAAACCTCCACCAATAATACCAGCAAGTTCTGCTTCTATTCTTTCTTCAATATTTTTAGGTAAAGGATCTCCATATATTTCATGAGCTCTTTTATAAACCATATCTTTAGTAATTTCAGCAGAGTTTTCTAATACTGGTGTATAAAGCTTATCATGAATAATTTGTAGTTCTTCAATTTCATCTGCTATTAAATTAGGATTTTTAATTACAACTTCTCTTTTTAAATCTTCATCTAAAAATGAAAATTGTTCAAGCATTTCCTTAGTAGTTAAAAAATACATATTAGGAACTTCAATATCCTTACGATTTAAAGGATGTAACCTACCATTTGTCTTTTGCCCAATAATTATCTTTCTATATATTAAATCATCTGGTCTTAAATTATGAACATCTCCAGTAGCAACAGGCAACTTACCAATCTTTTTAGCTGTTTTTATTAAACGTGAAATATAACCATTATATTCCATTATATTATGAAACTTTTTATCACTACCTATTATATGAGAACAAGCAGATGCTGGTTGAACCTCAATATAATCATAAAATTTCATCATATCAATTAATTCATCATCAGTTAAACCTACGCCTTTTTCAAACACTTCCCCATTAATGCAACCACTACCAACAATTAAGCCTTCTCGTAAAGCAATTAAATCAGTTCTAGGTATTTTAGGTTCTTTACCCTTATATAAATATTTTGTATTTGCAAGACTTATAATTTTAAACAAATTTTTTAAACCAGTTCTATTTTTAGCTAAAACAGTAATATGAAAAGGTCTAGCAAATTTTATGGCATTTTCTTTATCAGCAAGATTTTCAAGTTCAATTGTAGTTTTAATATTTTGTCTTTTCAATTCATAAAGCATTTGATAAAAACACTTACTAGTTCCTTCACAGTCATAATCAGCTCTATGATGTTTATCTTCATCCCATTCAACATTTAAATTTTTAACTAATGTTGAAAGCTTATGATTACGCCATTCAGGATACATATTACGTGCCATACCCATAGTATCAATAACAGTATTATTAAATTCACCCAAATTATATTTTTTAACAGCACTATTAATAAATGAAATATCAAATTGAGCATTATGAGCAACTAATGGTAAATCCCCAACAAATTCTAAAAATCTTTTAGTTACATTTTCTTCGCTATCTTTTCCTACTAACATTTCATCAGTAATATTAGTTAGTTCAGTAATTATCTTAGGTAAAGGATAAGGACAAGCAATTAACTCATCAAATCTATCAATTATTTCATCATTTTTAACCTTCACTGCCCCAATTTCTATCATTTGATCTACACCACTATTTAACCCTGTAGTTTCTGTATCATATACAACATATTCTTGATCAAATAATTTATAATCTCTATTATTAAAAACAATATTTGCTTCAATATCTACAACATTTAGTTCTGCACCATATAATGCCTTAAATTTATCTTTATCTTCTTTTCCCTTATTAATTTTAGCTAAAGTATTAAAAACATCGGGATATGCCTGTAAAACGTTATGATCAGTTATACCAATAGCTTTATGTCCAAGTTTTGCAGCAAATTTGATTAATTTACTAGCATCAATTACTCCATCCATTGCACTCATCATAGTATGAGCATGTAATTCTACTCTTTTTTCTTCTTCTTCATCTTTTACAACTTCATCTTTTGAAGGTATAGCCTCAATATTTTTAGCATTTAAAACCATTTGCTTTAAATATTGATCCATTTCCATATTACCATGAACTCTATACCAAGCACCTTCATTTATTTTTTTATTAATACTTGCAAATTCTTCTTCATTAAATTTTACAATTTTCATTAAATAACTATCTGTTTTATCACTAACCTTTAAGTTTAATATAAAAATTGGACCTTTTTTACCTTGTCTTTCAACAACTTCTTTTTGAAATATGAATACTTCTACAATAATATTTTTAGTTTCTCCTAAAATATTATTTAATTTAGTAACATCACCATCTTTATGTGAACCCATAATAACTGGTGAATCATCTTCTTTAACAGTTACATTATTTTTATCTTGTTCTATTTCTTCTTGAACTCGCTGACGTAAATCATTACTAATAGTTACTTCAATATTGTATTCTCCTAAACCATAGCATTTAAGTTGATTTATTAATCCTTCACTTTCAAATAACAAATCATTTCTCTCAAATTCATTTAAAACATGAAAATATAAAGTTCCATCAACTATATCAACATCACTTTTTTTTATTCCTATTAATGATGGCCTTCTAATTATTATTTCATCAATAAAATAATCTAAATAAGCTTTAATATCTTCAAATGATACATTATCATATTTTAAAATAATACTACATTTTTTTAATCCATTTATTCCATTACTAGCACATAAAAAAAGTTGATTGACATTAGGTATATTAATAACATCTTTGTTTTTTATATAAACTAAAAACGTTTCATCTTTTTTCTTTAAAACAACTTTTTCTATTAAAGCATCAGAAAAACCTTCACCATTAAATCCAATACTATCAAAAAAACGCTTTATTTCATCATTCATGATTTCCACCAACTTTTCTTATATTATTTACAATTATTACATATTTGTCAAATCTTTTTTGAGCTTCTCCATTAATTAAAACTAAGTCATTTTCTTTTATATTTGTAAGCATTTTAAAATTATTTGGAAAAACAGTAAAACTACTTTTATTAGTTTCATCTGATGCTTCAATAAATGCCATATCTTCATTTTTTTTAGTTTTAATTACTTTTATTTTATCTACTAAAACAACACATTTTATTTTCTTATATAAATATTTATCTATATCAATTAACTTCATATACTCTTTACTATTAAAAGAACTAGATGGGTGATTAGTTATATAAAATCCATAACTATTTACCTCATCCTTTCTTAATTTATCACTTGAATATTCCTCGTATTCTACTATCACTGGTTTTTTAATTAATCCATCATCATCAGCTAATAAACCATAATTAAGAGCATTTTCTACATTCTCAATTAATGTTTTATGATTTAAAAAAAATTCATCCATAGCTCCTGCATTTATTAAAATTTGCATTAAATTAGCAGTCATAAAATCTTTTGTTTTATAAGCAAAATCAAATATATCACTATATTTTGGGCCTTTACATTCCATTATTTTTTTTGCAATCTCCTTAGATACATTTTTAATCACCCATAAAGGTAATATAAGTTTTTTACCACTTATATAATAATCTAATTTAGAATTATTAATACTAGGCTTACAAATACTTATTCCATTATTTTTTAAACTATTTAAATAACTTGATATTTTTAAGTCATTCGAAGAATCATTTAAAAATTGAATATAAAAATATTCTTTATAAAAAACTTTTAAGTAAGCCATTTGATAAGCAATTAATGCATACGCAACTGAATGCGACTTATTAAATCCATAACTAGCAAACTTAGCAATTAAATCATAAATCTCTGATGCAATATCAAAAGAATAATTTCTTTTTACTGCCCTTGATATAAATTTATCTCTTTCATCTTTTATAACTTCATCTTTTTTCTTAGATATAGCTCTTCTGACAATATCAGCTTCTTGATAAGAATAACCAGCTATTTTAACTAAAACTGCAATTATTTGCTCCTGATAAATTAAAATACCATACGTATTTTTTAATATATTTTCTAAATCAGGATGAATATAAGTTATTTTCTCTATTCCATTTTTTCTTTTAATAAATGAATCAGCATGTTCTCTCGGCCCAGGCCTTCCTAATGCAACACCTGCAATTAAATCATCAAATGAATTAGGCTTTAACTTAACTACCAAAGATTTCATTGATGGAGTTTCAAATTGAAATATACCATCCGTATCTCCATCACTAAGTAATTTATATACTTCTTTTTTTTCCAAATTAATATCTTTTAAAACATTACTTCCAATCATATTTATAATATTTGATATAGTTGTTAAATTTTTAAGGCCTAAAAAATCCATTTTTAATAATCCCATATCTTCTAAAAATTCCATTGCAACACCAGTTTGTAATTCGCCATTATTAATATGAATTGGAATAACTTCATCTAAATTAACACTTGATATTACCACTCCAGCAGCATGTGTCGAAACATTTTTTTTAATACCTTCAAGCTTCATTGATATTTGATAAACTTTTTTCAATATAGGATAATTCATTAAATATTTTTTAACTACTTCATTTTTTAAATTATCTTTTAAATTAATTGATGCATCAATTATTAATAAAAATTTATTAATTAAATCATCATCAACATTTAAAATCTTACTTACTTCTCTAAGCACTAATTTAGATTTCATAGTATTAAAAGTTAAACCTACTGCAACATTTTTATATCCATACCTAGATTTTACATAATTAATAACATCATCTCTTTTACTAGCATCAAAATCAATATCAATATCTGGCATAGTAACTCTTGCTGGATTTAAAAATCTTTCAAATAACAAATCATATTTTATCGGATCAATATCAGTTATACCTATTGCAAAACTTACTAATGAACCTGCTGCAGAACCTCTACCAGGTCCAACTAAAATATTATTTTTTTTAGCATATAAAACATAATCATAAACTATTAAAAAATAATTAACAAATCCCATACTATTTATAATATTTAGCTCATAATTTAATCTATCTATATAATTATTTTTAACATTTCCATTAAATCTTTTATATAACCCTTTTAAAGCTAAGTTTTTTAAAAATAAATAAGAATCTATATTAGGATTATAAATTGGAATATAATTATTATTTGTAGGTATTTCTAAATTTAATTTACTAACTACTTCATCTATTTTTTTAGAATCTACAACTAAATTTGCTTCATCATAAAAGTTATTTGAATAATCTTTTTTTTCTTCTTTTCTCAAAATATCTAAGTATTCTAAATATTTAATATCATTTACATCTAATACTCTTATATCATTTACATAAACAATATCAGAACTAATAATTGATGCATTATTTTTCTCATATATATTACTAAACCCAATATAAATATCTTCATAAAAAGATAAACTTTTATATAAACTTATACTTTTATATGGAATTATCATTAAAATATCATCTTTATATTTTTCTAAATCAATAATACTTAATTCTCTTTCTTCAATAACAGACCATATTTTAAGTAAATTTTTATAGCCATTATAATTTTTAGCATACAAATATAAACTAAAATCATTAAGTATTATATCAAGGCCAATAATTGGCTTAATCCCACTACTTTTACAAGTTTTATAAAAATCTAGACACCCAAATAAGTTTTCATCACAAATAGCACAACTATTAATCTTTTTTTCATGCAAAAATTTAATTAAATTTGGTATTTTAATTAAACTTTTCAATAATGAATAATCTGTAGTTACTTTAAGTGGAACAAACATACTTATTACCTCAATAAATATTATATATCACAAATAATATTTCGCCAAGAAATATTTGACAAAGCAATAATATAATGATAAAATCTTTAAGTAACGAAAAGGAGGCATATAATGGCTACAAAAGTAACTACTAAAAAACCATTAACAGGTAATAGAAGATCTCATTCATTGAGAGCAACAAAAATGAAACAAAAGCCAAATTTACAAAAGAAAACTATAAATGGAGAAAAAGTTATTATAAGTGCTAGAGAAGCAAGAACAATGAACAAAAAAGCTGCATAATGATGTGAATCCTATTTTGGAGACATCAATAAAAAAACAGTAGATTAAAAAGAGAAAATTATTTTTCTCTTTTTGTA
>CALVXN010000020.1 GCA_944371315.1 uncultured Bacilli bacterium
TTTGCAAAACCTCTTTCGACATATATATCATTTATTGCTTCTTGTATTGTTGCTGTTGTAATTTGTGATATTCTATACATTCCTAATCGAGGTTTTAAATGATTTTTAATAATATACTTATAAGTTTCAATGGTTCTATGCTTTAGATTTATATAACAATACTCTTCCATCCAATAATCTAAATAATCACTATATGAAATTTCTGAAGGTTTAAAACTATGACCTGTTTCTAAATACTCATTAAGTGCTTTCAACCCTTCTCTTTCTGCTTCTGGTTTTGTTTTAAAACCAGACTTTGTTATCCACTTTCTTTTTCCGTCTTGGGGAGCTATTTCAAACGTATATTGATAATACTTCCCTCTTTTTTTTATTTGTACTTTTACCATAACTTCAACATCTTACAAAGTTATCTGTAAAGACTAAAAAATGCCAACAATTAGGAAATGTTGACATCTATAAATTTATACCTCATTTTTGTCCTCATTCATAAACCCTTGATTTTAAAGGGATTTTTGAGGTTTCTGTCCTCATTTTTTTTAAAACGAGGACAAAATGAGGTATTTTTTATAATTTTTATGTGATTTATAGTCTTTTTAAAATTTTTATTATTTTTTAAACCCTTATAAATAAAGGGTTTAAAGACTATTTACCACAACAATTTTTATATTTCTTACCTGAGCCACAAGGACAAGGATCATTTCTACCTATTTTTATGCTTTTCTTAGGTTGTGCTTTCGCTTTTTCTTTTCCATCATTTGTATTTCCTTGTAATGTTTGCTTTCTTTCAATATTTTGTTTAACTTCAGCTTTTAATAAGAATAATGCAGTATCATTATCTATTTTATTTAATAGATTTTCAAACATTTCATATCCTTCCATTGTATATACTTGAACTGGATTATTTTGAGCATAACCTCTTAATCCAACACCCTCTTTTAAGTGTTCCATAGCACTCATATGTTCAACCCAATTTGAGTCAATAACACGTAATGAAATAGCTTTTTCAAATTCATTCATTAATGGTGAAGAGATCATTTTCTTTTCATAGTCTTTTATTACTAATTCAAATAAATAATCTACTATTTCTTGTTCTTTTAGATCATTTATTTCTGATACATCTAAATTTTGATTTTTTAGGAAATTAGTATTTATGTATTCTATGATTTCACTTTTATCATTATCAGTTAAATAATTTTCTGGTGGTATATGACTTTCCACTAAATTTCTTATAGTATTTCTAAATCCTTCTATAATTTTATCATGGATGCTTTCTTCATCTAATATTTCATTTCTACGAGAATAAATAATTTCCCTTTGTTCATTTAAAACATTATCAAAATCAAGTAAATTTTTTCTATGATCGTAATTATTTCCTTCTACTTTCTTTTGTGCGGATTCTATACTTTTTGTAAGAGACTTTGATCTAATAGCTTGATCATCATCAATACCTAAACTAATTAATAAATTTTTAATTCTTTCTGTTCCAAAACGTTTCATTAAATCATCTTCAAATGAAACAAAAAATTGTGAAGTTCCTGGATCTCCTTGACGTCCTGCACGACCTCTTAATTGGTTATCTATACGTCTTGATTCGTGTCTTTCTGTTCCTATTACATATAGTCCACCAAGCTCACGAACACCTTCTCCAAGTTTTATATCTGTTCCACGTCCTGCCATATTGGTAGCTAATGTTATAGCACCTTTTTCCCCTGCATGAGCAATTATTTCAGCTTCTCTTTCATGGTTCTTGGCATTTAATACTTCGTGAGGTAAATTATTTTGTTTTAATAATTTACTTAATCTTTCGTTTGATTCAACAGAAATTGTTCCTATTAGTATTGGTTGACCTTTTTTATGTATTTCTTTAATACAATTTATAATTGCTTTATATTTTCCAGATTCATTGGAATACACTAAATCTGCTAAATCTTCACGAATTACTGGTTTATTTGTTGGAATACATATTACATACATATTATAAATATTTCTAAATTCTTCTTCTTCCGTTTTAGCTGTTCCTGTCATACCAGCAAGTTTGTTATACATTCTAAATAAATTTTGAAATGTAATTGTTGCCATTGTTTTTGTTTCAGTGTTAATAGTTACACCTTCTTTAGCTTCAATGGCTTGATGTAATCCTTCACTATATTGTCTTCCATGCATTAATCTACCAGTAAATTGGTCAACAATTATTATTGCGTCATTTTCTACTACATAATCTATATCTTTTTTAAAACCATAATTTGCTTTTAAAGCTTGATTTAAGTGATGCACTAATGCTGTATTATCAAGATCGTATAAATTTTTTACATTCAAAATTTTTTCTACTTTTTTACTTCCTTCAGCAGTTAAAGAAACATTTTTTGTCTTTAAATCAATTGTGTAGTCTTCTTCTTCTTTTAATTTTTTTACAGTTCTGTCTGCTTCAATATACAAGTTATTAGAATTAAACCTTCCACCGCTAATAATTAATGGTGTTCTTGCTTCATCAATTAATATTGAGTCAACTTCATCGATGATGCAAAAGTTTAATCCTCTTTGAACACGATTTTCCTTTTTCACAACCATGTTATCTCTTAAATAATCGAATCCAATCTCATTGTTAGTTGAATACGTTATGTCAGCATCATAAGCTTCCTTTTTTTCTTTTGGAGATAAATCTCTTAAATTTACTCCAACAGTTATACCTAGCATTTCATAAATTGGTCCCATCCATTCTGCATTTCTTTGAGATAAGTATTCGTTAGTTGTGACTACATGAACACCTTTTCCTTCTAAAGCATTAAGATAAGCTGGTAATACCGTTGTTAAAGTTTTTCCTTCACCAGTTTTCATTTCTGCTATGTTACCATAGTGTATTGCTAATCCACCTAAAATTTGAACATGGAATGGTTTTTCACCTATTGCTCTGTATGATGCTTCTCTAGCTACTGCGAATGCTGGTATTATTATATCTTCTAATGTTTTTCCAGTTTCGAGTTCAGCCTTAAATTCTATTGTTTTTTCCTTTAATTGTTCATCACTTAATTTTTGTATTTCTGGTTCCATTGCTTCTATTTCTTTAGCAATTTCTTCAAATCTACATAATTCTTTGTATTCACTATCTAGTAGTTTTCTTAAAAATTTCATTATCCACCTCATTTTTTATTATAGCATGCTATTGTTAAAATAAAAAGAAGTATTAAACTTCTTATAAAATTATGTATTTTAATAATTTGAATTAACATCCTTTTTAAATTTTATTATTAAAGTGCTTGGACAATTAACTGTTTTTTCTTTTTTCCAAAATGTGCTTTTATACCCATTAACATCATCTTTTAAAATAATTTCTTCTTCTAGTATTGTATCTACCTATAATTCCACTTTTCTTGCTTCATTTATTATAGTTGTTATTTTTTTAATTATTTTGATTATATATACCCCTTCAAATTAAAAATATAGACTTTTTTAAGTCTATATTAAATTACTTAACATTAATTATTCCGTAACTTCCATCTTTTCTTTTATATAATACAGATATGCAATCTTCATCTATGTTTTTAAATACAAAGAAATCATGATTTAACAATTCAATTTGAATCATAGCTTCTTCTTCATCCATTGGTTTCATATCCATATCTTTTCTTTTTACTATTTTAGAGTTTGTTAATTCATCTTCTAAAGCTTCAAAATCAAAATTCATTTCAAATTTAGGAATATCATGATACTTTTTATCTAATCTTGCCTTATTTTTTCTTATTTGGCCTTCTAATTTATCAATAACTAAATCTGTTGCCGCATATAAATCTTGATGCCTTTCTTCTGCTCTTAAAGTAAATTTACTTGTAGGAACTGTTACTTCAATACTTTGGTCTTGATTTTTAACTTTAATTAATACTTTGCATTCTATTTCTTTTGGATTTTCAAAGTATTTGTCAAGTCTACTTAATTTTTCGTTAACATATTCTTTTATTGATTTAGTAACTGTTACCTTATCTCCACGAATATTTACTTTCAATATTATCACCTCTATAATTAATATAACATAAAATTATTAAAAAAACTACAAAATAAAAATGCATATTATTGCATCTTTACTATAATTATTTACAAGTGAATCCGTCTTCTTCAGCGCTTTTCTTAACTTCTTCTAATGATGATGTTGAATCAACTATTGAATCTAAATCATATTTTTCTAAATTTTCTTCTTTTACTTTTGCTAAATCAACATCAAAAGTCAAATTATAACTGTAATTTTTTTCATCATTTTTAAAAGTTACTTTTAATCCTTCTTCATCAACTTCTTCATATGCTGCTTCTAATAGTGAAGTTACCATATTCCAACTTGATTTTGCTTCTTCATCTGTTGCTTTTGAATCAATACTCATTTTTATAGCAGTTACTTTATCATCTTTAAATTTCATCTCTATTTTTTGATTTGTTTTTACACCACTATCATTTTCTTCGTATGTGCAAGTCAGTTTCTTTTCCCCACATCCAGTTAAACATAGTAATCCTATTATTACAATAAAAACCGTCTTTAATCCCTTCATCATATAGCTCCTTTCTAATTTAAGTTTACTATATGATTATTAAATTAACAAGAAAATTTAATAAATATAAAAACCCGGTGTAAAACGGGTCTTTATGCTACTGGAGTAACTTGTTCTTCTTTTACATCTATTGCTTGTAGTCCTTTAGCAGTTTCAATTAACTTGAAATTTACTAATGCACCTTCATTAAGTGTTTTATAACCATCTTTAACAATAGCTGAGTAATGAACAAAAATATCAGATAGTTGGTTGTATTCGATGAATCCGTAACCCTTATCGTTGTTAAACCATTTAACTCTGCCTTGCATCATACCGCACACTCCTTCCTTCTTTAATTTAACTTTATCATCATTGCTTGCTATTTGCAAATAAAATGATACATCAAATTTCGACAAAATTTGCAATATTTAATTATTTAATAAATATGTATCGCTTTCATTTATTAAATATGTAGAGTTACCATATTTTTGTTCAAAGTCGTTAAAAACTGAATTTAATTTTTCCCCACTTCCTATTAAATAAATCACTTTATTTTTTATTTTTTCTTTTATGTAATTAAACAAGGAATCTTCATTACTAAAAAAATTATTTTGAATAATATAATTTTCTATTTTTTGATATTCATTAATATAAGTCATCAATATATATTCATTATTAATGTTTAAATAACAATTTTCTTCACTTAATTTATATTTTTTTATTTCATTTTCTATAAGTATTTTTCTAAAATTAAATTTTTCTAATAAACTTTTTATCAAATATATATCTGCGCTTGTATAAGTTGGATTAACAATTATTTTTATAGTATCTCCAAAAATATTGTTATTAAAATTATTATCTTTTAATATTTTTTCAAAAATATTCATAAATTTATCTATATTTGCTACTTTTCCATTAATTATTATATTTTTATTTATTTTTTGCTTAATAATCTTGTTTGTTTTAAAATTTTTAAAATATATTATTTCATCTGTTAAATATACTATATTATTTACTTTTTTCATTTTATCCTCTTTTATATTTTTCTTTTGTAACTTGTCCCCCTCTTAAATGTTTTGTTTTATCATGATCTTGAAATATTTCATTTATTGAATTAGATAATCTATTATCTATTTTTTTTAATCTTTCACTTAAATCTATATGAACGGTGCTTTTACTAACGTTAAATTTTTCTGCAGTTTTTCTTATTGTATCTCTAGTGTTTAAAATATGTTTTGCTTCTTCAATAACTCTTCTATTTATATTTTCTTTCATAACCAAACAACCCCTTAACAAATTATATTATTAAGGGATTGTTATTATTCTATTGTAAGTCATTAATATTCATATTGTAAAAATCTTCCGGATCAATTGTATTGCCATTATAATATACTTCAAATAATAAGCAATTATCTTGTTCTTCATCTAATAAATTGCTACCACTTTTACCAATTATAGTTCCACTATTAATTACATCATCTTTTTTTACTAATATTTCACCTAAACTATAGTATATTGTTTTTAAATTTGGATTATGTGTAATTTCTACTACATTTCCTAAAATTTCATCTTCTGAAATGTTTGTAACTGTTCCGTCATAAACACTTAAAATATCAAAAGCTTCTTTAGAAGAATATAAAACCCCACTATTTTGCAAATATGTATTTTCATAATATACTAATGAATTTTGTTGTGTTTTTTCATCATCTTGCATATCATAGTATGATTTACTTATACTTACTGCTGTGCTTGTAAAAGGTTTTACTATTTTTTTATCTGTTGTGTTAGTTTCTTCTTCATTTTTAATAACTGGAGTAACATCATCTTCTAAAGCATTTACTGATAAGTTATCATCATATTTAACTTTACTCTGTAGCGCACTTCCTATAAATGAAATGCTTATAAACAATATACCTATTACCATTACATAAACTGTTGGTAAAACGAAGCCCTTTAATTTTCTTTTATTCATAATTCACCATCCTATTTAAAGTATGGAAATTATTGTTATTTTTTATACACTTATATTTTACTTATTTCAATATTATTATAATAATGTTTTAGTATCTCTTCATATGTTGAACCATTTTTAGCCATTTCATTCGCGCCATATTGACTCATTCCGACTCCATGTCCATACCCTTTTGTTGTTATTTTAATCGATTCATTTATTTCTATATCAAAATCTGTTGAACGTAGATTAAGTAAACTTCTTACTTCTGTTCCTTTGAATTTTTTATTATTAATAGTTATTTCATTAACTCTATTAGTTTCCGATCTTTTTATATCTTTAATAATTATATCATCACAACTAATATCTAACTTTTTGCAAAACTCTTCTTTTGTAATATTTGTTTCTACCGTAAAATTTTTTACATTTTCATCCCATGATGAATCAACACTCTGTAAATAATCTTTTGATTCTCCAAAAACTAATGATACATCTTCAGTGCTACCATTACTCATAGCAAAATAATATGCACTTATAATTTCATCATTATATTTCATTACCAAACCTTGTGTTTCTAAAACTGCATTTTTTATTTTTTCATAGTAGTAGTCATATTCACTTTGCCATTTATTTTTCATTTCATCTGTTGTTATGTAAACTTGATTGGTTACATCTGTTACTAAATCGTAAGTTTCATTTGATGTATTTATTTTATTCATTGCATAACTTCTAGCTGCTATTGCTTGAGCCTTTAATGCTTCTATTTCAAATGATGCTGGCATTTCACCTGCTACTACTCCTATTATGTATTCTTCTAGTTCTAAATTTTTTTCTTCTTTTGTTTCATTGTTTTTAATTGTTACTGTTTTTTCTTCATTTAAAAAAACAGTTTCTTTTTTGTCAAAACTGCTTAAAATTGCTATAACACTTAAAAATATTACTGCAATAATCAAATTTCTGTTTTTCATATTTGGCCTCAATAAATATATGAAATACTATATCAAATTATTCTAGTTAAATTTAAAAAATCTATCACAAAATTAGTTAAGAGATATCCCATAATTATACTTAAAATAATTATTAATATTCTTATTTCAATTACTTTATTTTTCTTAATAATATTATTAAAATTCAGGCTTGTCAGTGAATATGCTGATAAAAAACAAAAAATAATATATAAAACAATTTTATAGTTCATCATATAATCCTTGTTCTATTTTATCTATTTTTTTGATTCTTCTTAAATGTCTTTCTTCACAAGGGGATTTTGTTGCAATAAATGTATCTATTATTTTATAAATTTTTTCTAAATCTAAGTTTATTCCAAAAGCTATTATATTTGCACCATTATGATTCTTTGCAGTGAATGCATCATTTTCATCAAATACTCTTGCGCACTTTATCCCTTTTACTTTATTTGCTGCTATACTCATTCCTATTCCAGATCCACAAATTAATATTCCAAGACAATTTTCATTTAAAACTTTTTTACATACATCCAGTGCAAAATCTGGATAATCATCTGCATCAAAATTCTTTAATTCACTACATTCTACATTAATAGCATTTTTTTTTAAATATTCTATTATACTATCTTTTATTTTTATTCCTTGATGATCTACTCCTAATATTATTTTTATAAATATCATCTCCTTATTTATAATTATACATTAAATTAGAAAAAAAACAAAAATATTACTACTTTTGTTCTTTATCTAAACCAAATTTTTTGTTAAACTTTTCTATATTTCCAGTCTTTTTTGCTTTCCCTTGAGTTCCTGTGTAAAATGGATGACATTCACTACAAATTTCAACTTCTATCTTATCTTTTGTTGATTTTGTGTTAAATGTTGCACCACATGCACAAGTAACTGTTGCATCTTTTAATTCTGGATGGATATTTGCTTTCATACTCTCTCCTTCCGCCATGTCAATTTCATGACATAGTAATTTCTTTGACTTACTTATTATATCATAATTTTTTATTATGACAAGTCGTTTTTATTAAGTCTAAATTTTAGTGGTAAATATTGAATATGATTGTTTTCAATTTTTATTTTAAAATTTCCTGTATAAATATCTTTATTATTTGTCGCTTTTATAATTATTTCATAATATTCATTATCTTTATATATTCTTTTAATCTCATAATTTATTTTATTTTCTTCTGCTTTTTCATTTATTATATACATTCCATAGTAATTATTATCTATATATTTATCTAGTTCTTCCATCTCTTCTTCATTAAAGTTTAACATGTCTTCTAACGTGTATATATTCTTTAATAGTTGAAAATTACTTGATTTTGGGAAATATTCTTTATAAAATTCAACTTCTGTATTTGTCGCAATTTTATAATTTTTATTATCTTCAAATTTTATTTTTACATAATTTTGATTATTTATGCAATCCATTATGATTGGTCCATAATATTTAAAAAAATCTTCATTTGAAGTAATTTCATATCCTATATCTTTTCCTAAATAATTACACGCTTCAATATCTGATTCTTTTTTATTATTTATATAAGAAAAAATTGTTGTTAATTCTTCTAAAATAATGTTTAAGTTTGCATCACTATTGGTGTTATTTTTATTTTTGTTTATAATATCATCTTTTTTTGTTAATAAGTAAAAAATTATCCACATAATTAATGTAATAATTATTAAAATTACTAATATTTTAATCATGTTATTAAATGTATTTTTCATATTTACCTCGAAATAAAAATACCATAATATTTATTTATTTTCAATTATTTTAATTAAATCATTTGCAATTTTTTTATGTCCTTCGTAGTTTATGTAATAGCTATTATTATTTAAGTATTTATTATTTAAAGAGTATGAAAATAAATCATAATATATACAATCATAATTACCAGCTAGTATGTTTAGCTTGCTATTAATTTCTAATACATCACTTTTATTTAACTGATACGCTGAATAAAGCCCTAAAATTATAATTTTCTTATCATAAAATTCTCTAATTGATGATAACAATATTTTATATTCTAATAAAAAATCATTTTTTATATATTCATCAATTTTCTCATTTAATGACTTAATTACTAATTCATCTAAACCTATACTAATTGTTAGTATGTCTGCTTTTGCTATAACTTGTTTAATTGGTGTCCTAGTATATTTTCCTAATTGGTTATCTTCTATATATTCATTTAATTCATGAACTGTTAAATAATATTGAGAAAATTCATTATTAAATTCATTAATTTTTCCTTTTTTTTCTAATTCCTCTTTTAAATAATCATTAAAGCTTGGCCCTGCTACTTTGTATTCCGTCATTCCTAAACTTAAGCCATCGCCGATACTAACTAAATTTATTTTATTCCTTACTGTATTTTTATTTATTAAAATAGTTAAAATTATTCCTAAAGCAATAATAATTAATAATTTATATCTTTTTTTCATATTTCCCCCATTAAAAAAGTAAAGATTTCTCTTTACATTATATTTCAACTATTTTAATATTAGCACCTACTGATGATAACTTAGATATTATTCTTTCATATCCTCTTAATATGTGTTCAGCATCATTTATTATTGTTGTTCCTTCTGCAATCAACCCTGCCGTTACCAATGCTGCTCCAGCTCTTAAATCTGTTGCTGTTATTTCTGCTCCATGTAGTTTTGTTGGGCCAATAATTTTAGCATGTTGTCTTTCGGCAACTATGTTTGCTCCCATCATATTCAAGTATTTAACATGACCCATCCTATTTTCCCAAATTGTTTCTTCAAAAAGTGATATACCATTTGCTTGAGTTAATAAAACTGCTATAGGCTGACCTAAATCTGTAGGAAATCCTGGATAAACTACTGTTCTTACATTTGTTGGTCTTAGGTTACCTGATTTATTTAATATGATTTTGTGATTTTGAAGTTTAAAATTTACTCCCATTTCTTGTAATTTATTTAATAATACTATATTATGCTCTGGTATCATTCCTTCTACTACAAGATTATCTCCAAGTAAAGCTCCCATAATTATATATGTTCCTGCCTCTATTCTATCTGGTATTACTTTAACTTCAGCACTATGCATTTTTTTAACACCCTCTATAGTTATTTCATCAGTTCCTGCACCAGTTATTTTTGCACCCATATTATTTAATAATTCTGCAATGTTGCTAATTTCAGCTTCTCGTGCTGCATTTTTAATTTTTGTAATGCCTTTTGCCATTGTTGCTGCTATCATTATATTTATTGTTGCACCCACTGAAGCAAAGTCTAAAAAAATGTCTGATCCTTTTAATTCTTTTGCTTCAATTAAATATTTACTATCTTCTTTTTTTATAGTAGCACCTAACGCTTCAAATCCTTTTAAATGTAAATCGATTGGTCTAGATCCTATGTTGCACCCACCAGGAAAATACATTTCTACTTTTTTAAATCTTGCTAGTAGTGCTCCCATAAAATAGTATGAAGCCCTTAATTTACTACTTAAATCCTCTGGAATAACACAATTTTTTATATTTTTAGAATCAATTTCTATTATTCCTGTTTGTTTTTCTACTTTAACATTTAAAAGATTTAATATTTCAACTAATGCATCTTTATCAGAAATATTTGGAACATTTGAAATTTTTACAATATCATTTGCTAATATTGCTGCAGGTATAAGTGCTACAACACTATTTTTGGCTCCGCCAATTTTTATTTTGCCGCTTAATCTTTTATTACCTTCTATAATTATTCTTTTCATAGTAACCTCCTAAATATTTGTTAATAACTAGATATATTATATCATCTTATGCTAAAAGATGAAATATTCCTAAGAATAATAATAAAGTTATACCAAGTATTATTGCATATTTTCCTATTAATTTATTACTATATTTTCCTATTAGTAATCCCAAATATGTAAATGTAGAACTACATAGTGCAAATATTAAACTTGATAATATATTATTTCTAGTTATTTCATTTATTCCTAATCCAACTGAAAAACTATCTATGCTTACACTAAAGGCAAACATAATAACACTAAGTAAGTTAATGTTTAACTCAACTTTTTCGTCTTTAAAATAATGAATTGCTAAATTAACTCCTAATGTTATCAAAACAATTCCTAGAATAACATTTCCCGCGATGTTAAATATCTCAACCATTTTTATACCTATATAGTTTCCGAATAACGGCATTAAAAAATGAAATATACCTACCATTAATGGAAGAATCTTTAATAATTTTGCTTTGTAATTAAGTGAACCTATAGTTAAAGACAAAGAAAAAGTATCCATTGATAATGATACTCCTATTAAAAAAATGGATACTATTTCTTTCATATAAATAATCACCTGATTAAATAATATGCATATTCTATAAATATTTGTCTAAAATATCTTTTATATAAAAACTGTAATTTATACTTTCTGTTTCTTCTTCTTGTGCCTCTAATAAACATAAAGGAGGAAATAAAACACACCACCAATTTTCACCTAATCCATCCCCTAATGTAATTACTAAGGATTCATAATTTCCTTCTTTATATACAACGTTTTTATATGTTTTTTCTGGAAAGTAATTATTACCATAATTAAGTTGATAATTTGTTGTTCTTTTTTTTATAATTTCTTCTATATTATTTGTATTTTTATTAATTAGTAATCTTGTATCTTCTATATTATTTGATTCATCTAATATATTTTCTATAATTGGTTTTAAATCTGTTTTAATTTGCATTTTTGTTTCTTGGTCTTCAATTGTATTACTATTTGCAATAATTCTAAATCTTATAGCATCTGTTGGTATTAATATTTTATCTGCGTTACTACTATTTTTTATTGCTAATACTATTGTCACTATAAAAAGAAAAATAATTACCTTTTTCATGTTATCACCTATAACAATATTGGGTAATTATTAAATAATCTATTCATTAAATATAAAAAGATATCTTATTCTTCCAGTTAAATCAACTTCAAACTTGTATTTTTTTATTTTATTTTTAAACATTATCTTTTCTAATTCTTTATTTTGATTGTCTCCTATTTCAAACGCCATTAATCCTGGCTTATTTAATTTTTTTAAATGGTTATTTATTATCTTTTCATAGTAGTATAATCCGTTATTTTCTGCAAATAAAGCAATATGTGGTTCGTTCTCTAAAACTTTTTTTTCAATATAACCATCCTTTGCAATATAAGGCGGATTAGATATTATAATATCATAATTTTTATCTAATTCATCTATCATGTTTTTATTGATAAAATCTATCTTTACTTTATTTAACTTAGCATTTTCTTTAGCTAATTTTATAGCATCTTTGGATATATCTATAGCATCAATATTACAGTCTAAATGCTTTTTTAATGCTATTGAAATACATCCACTTCCAGTCCCTAAATCTACTATGTTTATTTTATTTTTAAAAATTTTTTTTGCATAATTTATAGTTTTTTCTACAAATAATTCAGTTTCAAATCTAGGTATTAAAACTCTTTTATCTACTTTAATAATTGAATCTATAAACTCTACGTTTCCAATTAAATATTGAACAGGATAATCATTTTCTAATAAAACCGATATATCATTTAATTTATTAGGATACTTTTCTTTTAATAATTGCCAATCAGTATCTGTAACGTTTTTAGGTTTATTCAAAATTTTCTCCTGCAAGTTTTAATTTTAAATCTTCTGTTTGTAATGCTTCTATAATTGGTTCTAAATCTCCATCCATAACTCTATCTAAGCTCATTATTGAAAAGTTTATTCGATGATCTGTTACTCTATTTTGTGGATAATTATATGTTCTTATTTTTTCTGAACGATCTCCTGTCCCTATTTTTGATTTTCTTGCTTGTCCAAGTTCTTCTTCTTCTTTTTGGCGCATTTGGTCATTTATTTTTATTTTTAATAAATTCATTGCTCTATCTCTATTTTTTAACTGACTTCTTTCAGTTTGACATGTAACAACTACTCCAGTTGGTATATGTGTTAATCTTACCGCAGAATTTGATGTATTTACTGATTGTCCTCCAGCTCCACTTGAATGATAAACATCCATTTTAATGTCACTTTCTTTCACTTCAATGTCTGCGGTTTCAACTTCTGGCATAACTAATACAGTAGCGGTTGAAGTATGAACTCTTCCTTGAGTTTCAGTTACTGGAACTCTTTGAACACGATGTGATCCACTTTCATATTTAAGCTTAGAATAAACGTTGTCTCCTTTTATCATAAATTCGATTTGAGAAAAACCACCACTAGTTCCTTCAATCTGATGAATAACTTCTATTTTCCAATGATTTTTTTCAGCATAATAACTATACATTCTAAATAAATCTCCAGCAAAAATATTTGCTTCATCTCCACCAGCAGCACCACGTATTTCCATTATTACATTTTTTCCGTCGTTTTTATCTTTTGGAACTAGCATTATCTCTAATTCACTATAAATTCTCTTTTCTTCTTTACTTAATGTTTCTATTTCACTTATTGCAATTTCTTTCAATTCTGGATCATTTTCCATTTCTTTGGCTTGTTCTAAATTGCTTTTTACCTTTTTATATTCTTCATACTTTTCAACAATTTCTTTTAATTCGCTTTCTTCTTTTGATAACTCTTTTAATTTATTAAAATTGTTAAGTGTTTCAGGGTTCGTTAATTCTATTTTTAATTCTTCATATTTTTTTTCTATTGCTTCTAATCTATTAAACATATTCTCCTCCTTAAAATTAGTTAATTAAAATGTAACTAAGCTATAAGTTAGAGTCATCATCTGAATCAATTACTACTAAGTCAGCAAGATCATCTTCTTCAACATCTTCTGTTTCATCTTCATTATCATAAAAAATATCTTCTTCTTCAGTTTCTTCTTCTATTTCTTCTTCATCTGAAATTTCTTCTTCTTCGTCATCTTCTTCAATAACCACATCTAATTTGTGTCTTGTTTGTAAATCCCAATATCCATTTTCTAACATAATAAATTTTTTGTTAGTTGACATTAATTCAAAAAAATCTACTAAATGTTCTTCTAAAATACTATCAGGCAATTCTAATAAATTACATACTTTTTTAAATATATCATTTAATTTCATTTTTTTACCAGATTCTTGTAACACTAATAATGCTATATCATCATATCCCATTAATTCAAGTTCATCTTTTGGTATTTCACTTAATTTCATTTTAATCCTCCTTACATCTTTTCTGGTGGTATTACACCAATTAAATTTAATGCATTAAATATTGTTTGCCTTACTGCCTTTATTAATACTAAATTTTCATTAGTTTTTCTTTCATCATCAGATAATATTCTTACTTTTGAATAATATGCATGAAAAATATTTGCTAGTTCATATACATAATTAGTAATAATATGAGGCATTTCTTTTAATGCAGCACTTTTAACTATTTCAGGAAAAGCATATACTTTTTCTAACACATTATATGTATCATCATTATTTAATGTTTCAAATTTTTCTGGAACATTTATAATATCTTTTTCTTTTAATATTGATGAAATTCTTGCGTAAGCATAACATACATAATAAACTGGATTTTCATTTGATTTCTTTTTAGCAAGGTTTAAATCAAAATCCATTTGTGTATCTAAACTATATTTTGAAAAATAGTATCTTGCTGCATTAACTCCTATTTCATTTATCAAATCATTTAATGTTACAGATTTTCCAGATCTTTTACTCATTTTAACTATTGTGTTGTTTTCTACTAATCTTACTAATTGAAGTAATTTTACTTCTAATTTATCTGGATCATTTCCTAAGGCTTTTATTCCGCTTTTTAATCTTGCTACATATCCATGATGGTCAGTTCCAAAAATATCAATCATTTTATCATATCCTCGATTATATTTATCATAGTGATATGCTATATCTGGAACTAAATATGTTAAAGATTTATCTTCTTTAATTAATACATGATCTTTATCATCATAAAGCTTGCTACACGAAAACCAAATTGCTCCGTCTTTTTCATAAACATAACCGTTTTTATCTAAAGTATTAATTATTTCATTTAAATTATATTTTTTGCTTATTTCTTTTTCACTTGTGAAAATATCATAATTTATTCTATATTTTTTTAAATCTTCTATTATTTTATTTAGCAATTTGTTTTTGCCTAATTCTTTAAAGCATTCAATGTCTTTATTTAAATATTTATCTTCATAATTTTCATAAATTTCATTTGCTATTTCTTTTATTTCATTTCCAAAGTAGCCACCTTCAGGCATTGGATATTCTTTATTGCATAATTCATAATACCTTGATTTTATTGATTCTCCTAAGTTATTTATTTGATTTCCTGCATCATTTATATAATACTCTTCAGTAACATCATATCCACAAAAACGCATTATTCTAGCTAAAGAATCGCCATAGGCTCCTCCTCTAGCATTACCCAAATGTAATATTCCAGTTGGATTGGCACTTACAAATTCAATATTAATTTTTTTATTTTTACCAATATCATTTTTGCCATAATTTTCTTTTTCATTTAATACTTTTTTTAAATTATCTATTAAATAACTCTTATCTACAAAAAAATTAATAAATCCTGGATTCTTTACTTCTATTTTATTAATTTGTTCACAATCAATATTTTCTTTTATTAATGCTGCTATTTCCATTGGATTTTTATTCAAATCTTTTACTAGCTTTAAAGCAATATTGGTTGAATAATCGCCGTTTTCTTTTAATTTTGGGATATTTATTTCTATTTTATCTTCACAATCTAATCCTAATTTTGTTAATGCTTTTTTTATAACATTAATTATTAATTCTTTCATTTGCATTCCTCTTTCAACTTTATCTTTATTTTTTTTATTTCCTTATCAAATGTATAAAATATTTCTATAATATCTTTTTTTATATTCATTTTACAATCCAGATCAAACTCATAATTTTTTATACTAGGAATATTTAAATTACATAAATTATTATTAAAATCTATTGTCATTTCATAATCATTACATTTTCTTATATATAATTTATTTTTTATATCTATTTTGTTAATTGCTTCTTCTTCATTGACTATTAAATAATTTTGTTTTTCATATTCACATTTGCAATCATTTATTTCTATTTCCAATTCATTATTCGTGTATAATTTCCAATCTATAATTATTGTCAATTAATCACCCCGCTTTTTTTTCTTTCACATTATAGCATACTATATTAATTTTTGCACTTATATTTTTTATTTTTTTTTACATAATAAATTTTAGGTGATATAAATTGAGAAAGTTGCGTTTTTTATTTAAATTTATGCTCTTTGGATTTATATCTTTTATAGTAATTATTATAGGTCTTTATACCTATGCATATTTGAGTCCGAAACTTGATTTAAAAACAAGTGGTAGTCTTTATTTATATGATAATGAAGGTAATTTAGTTTACCAAGGCTCAAGAAGTAATGAATGGGTTAATATTGAAGATATTAGTGATTATTTAATTAATGCTACAATAGCAATTGAAGATAAAAACTTTTATAAACACAATGGTTTTGATTATTTGAGAATAGCTAAAGCAATGTATTTAAATATTAAAAATGGTGCAATTGTTCAGGGTGCATCTACTATTTCACAACAATATATTAAAAATCTTTATTTAGATTTTGGAAAATCTTGGGATAGAAAAATTGAAGAAGCTTTTTTAACATTAGAATTAGAAGTTCATTATGAAAAAGATGAAATTTTAGAAGGATATCTTAATACTATTAATTACGGTCAAGGAAATTTAGGGATAGTTAATGCTTCATCTTATTATTTTAATAAAAAACCAAGTGAATTAACTTTAGAAGAATCAATAATGCTTGCTGGCATATCCAAAAATCCATCTAAATATAATCCAGTTTCTAATTATGATGAGTGTATTAAAAGAGCTAAAATTGTAGCTAATGCTATGCTTAAAAATGATTATATAGATTCAGAAACTTATAACAGTTTATTTAAAAATAAAATTGAAATATATGGTCAAAATAAAACAAATAATTTACAAATGCTTATGTATTACCAAGACGCTGTATTAGATGAATTATCAAATATTAAAGAAATTCCATCTTCATTAATTGATTCTGGAGGTTTAAAAATATATACTACACTTGATATGGATTTACAAGCTAATTTGGAAAAAAATATTTTAGAAAATAAAGTTGATGATGAAATCCAAATTGCTAGTGTTGTTGTAAATCCTAATACTGGTGCAATTAGAGCTTTAACTGGTGGTATGAATTATGCAACTAGTCAATATAATCGTGCTATTTCAAGTAAAAGACAAGTTGGATCAACTATGAAACCTTTTTTATACTATGCTGCACTTGAAAATAATATGACTATGTCATCTACATTCTCTAGTGAACCAACTACTTTTAATTTATCAAACGGAAAAACTTATAGTCCTTCTAATGCAAGTGATATTTATGCTAATAAAGAAATTACTATGGCTGCAGCTTTAGCTCTTTCAGATAATATTTATGCTGTTAAAACTAATTTATTTTTGGGTGTTGATAAAATGATTTCTGTTGCTAATAAAGCAGGAATCAAGGAAGAATTAAATGAAGTTGCATCTTTACCATTAGGAACTAGCGAAATAAATTTAATTGACTTTGCTACTGGTTATACAACTTTTGCCTCTGGTGGATATAAAAAAGATTTGTATTTTATTGAAAAAATTGAAGATTTAGATGGAAACGTATTGTATGAACATAAAAATAAAAATACATTAGTTTTAAATCCAAATTATACTTATATTTTAAATGAAATGATGACATCTACTTCAAATGATGCCTTTGTCGATTATACTACACCTACTGCATTAACAATATCTTCTAAACTATCTAACAAATATGCTATTAAGACTGGTTCAACTAATACTGATTTTTGGATTGTTGGATATAATAAAGATTCCTTAGTTATGACTTGGATGGGATATGATGATAATAAAACTGTTAATTCAAATGTAAGAACTAAATCAAAAAATATTTGGGCTCAAACTATAGAGTATAGTTTAAAAGATATTGAAACTGAATGGTATGAAACGCCTAAAAATGTTGTTGCTATACCACTAGATGCTATTACCGGAAAATCTACAAATAATTCTGATAAAGCTGTTTTATATTATTATGTTAAAGGCTCAGAACCAAATGTTAGTATAGAGCAATATGTAAATAAAGAAGAAGCTAGTGATAGTTAAAATCATTAGCTTCTTATATTTTGTCTTTATTTATTTTAATATTTATATGATATTCTGTTGGTAAATTTATTTCTTCTATTGTAACTTTATCACTATCAAAGTTTAAACCTCGTATAGTTTTTATTACTTGATCTAAATAATCATCATTCATTACTTTTTCATTTGGATTTGTAGGAATTATAAAATCATCTAACATCTCTATATTATCAACTTGATTTAATAAATCTGTTGGTTTTTGTTCTACTGTATTATTTTGAGGTAATCCAAAACTTGGAACACTTTCTTCAATACTTAAATTAGCCGCTTGACTTTCTAAATTATTGAAAAATCTATTCGTCATTTTTTCTGGACTTTCATATAAATTATTATTTTGCATAGGGACCTCATTGTTATTAATATTTGCTGAACTTTGTTGATTAAATGTAGTAATATCTACAGCATTATTAACAATATTTTCTATATTGGGATTATTATTAATTACTGGAATATCTCCGGGATCTTCATTATCATTTGGAGTTACTATTTTTTTAATTTCATCTTCTAATTGTTTAACAGTTAATCTTTCGGTTATTACTTTATTTAAAAGCACTTTTTGCATATCTTTACTTTTAACTTTAAGTAATGATCTTGCATGTCTTTCAGATATTTTTTCTTGAATAACTGCTTGTTGAACTGATTCATCTAAAGTGAGTAATCTTAATTTATTCGAAATATTAGATTGAGACAATCCCATCTTTTTTGCAAGTTCTTCTTGTGTCATAAAGCCTTTTTCTAAAAGTGCTTGATATGATTTTGCTTCTTCTATTGCAGTCAAATTTTTTCTTTGAACATTTTCAACTATAGCTACTTGAGCACTATCAATATCACTCAAATTTGAAATAATAGCAGGAACAGAAACTAACCCAGCCATCTTTGCTGCTTTGTATCGTCTTTCTCCAGCTATAATTTCATATTTATCGTTTTTCCTTCTTAAGACTAATGGTTGTATTATTCCATGTTGTTTTATTGATGATGCTAAATCATTTAATGCCGTATCATCAAACGCCAATCTCGGTTGAAAACGATTAGGAATTATATCTTCAATTGCTACTTGTAATATTTTTTCTTCCATTTCTGTGTTATTCACTTAAATCAACCCTTATTCTCTTTAATTTTATCTTATTTATATTTTTTTTGCAATGGCTTTTTTATAATTTTTTCATATGGTCTAATATCTTTTCCCATCTTTGACACTTTAACGCAAAAAAATCATTTAAACCTAGGTAAAATCTAGTTTTTTTATTTTTCATGCTTGC
>CALVXN010000021.1 GCA_944371315.1 uncultured Bacilli bacterium
CCACCGCTTGTGCGGGTGCCCGTCAATTCCTTTGAGTTTCAGCCTTGCGACCGTACTACTCAGGCGGAGTACTTAATGTGTTAACTTCAGCACCGGTAACCCGACACTTAGTACTCATCGTTTACGGCGTGGACTACTAGGGTATCTAATCCTATTTGCTCCCCACGCTTTCGTGCCTGAACGTCAGTAATGGCCCAGCAAATCGCCTTCGCCACTGGTGTTCCTCCTAATATCTACGCATTCCACCGCTACACTAGGAATTCCATTTGCCTCTACCATACTCAAGCCTATCAGTTTCTAAAACGGAATGGAGTTAAGCTCCAAGATTTGATTTTAGACTTAATAAACCGTCTGCGCACCCTTTACGCCCAATAAATCCGGATAACGCTCGCCACCTACGTATTACCGCGGCTGCTGGCACGTAGTTAGCCGTGGCTTTCTTGAAGAGTACCGTCAAGTAAGACTCATTTCCTAATCTTACAATTCTTTCTCAACAACAGAGTTTTACAACCCATAGGGCCTTCATCACTCACGCGGCATTGCTCGTTCAGGGTTTCCCCCATTGACGAATATTCCTAACTGCTGTCTCCCGTAGGAGTCTGGGCCGTGTCTCAGTCCCAGTGTGGCCGATCAACCTCTCAGTTCGGCTACGCATCGTCGCCTTGGTAGGCCATTACCCCACCAACTAGCTAATACGCCGCAGGCCCATCTTTAAGTGATGCTTTAGAGGCATCTTTACTCCGTAGAGCACATCCGGTATTATCAGTCGTTTCCAACTGTTATCCCAGTCTTAAAGGTAGGTAACCCACGTGTTACTCACCCGTTTGCCACTAAGGGGAAAATCCAAATCAAAATATATCCATACTTGATGCAAGCATCTTATACTTCAATAAATATCATTGGGCCCCTTCGTTCGACTTGCATGTCTTAGGCATGCCGCCAGCGTTCATCCTGAGCCAGGATCAAACTCTCAATAAATTTATTAATTTTTTTAAGTTTAATCTAGCTACTCAAAATTGACTTTTTTACTCAGTTTTCAAAGATCATTCGCACCTTTTCCCTGTGTGCACTAGTAATATATCAAACTAAAACAGACTTGTCAACAAAAAATTTCATTTTTTTTAAATTTTTTTAAATTTTTTGTTATTTTTACATATTTTAGCCTTTTTTAGCTATTTTCTTTATATTATATTTGCTTATTTTTAAATTATTCCATATTTTTTCAATTCGTTATATTTATCATGATATTTTTCTATATTCTCTTTATTAAACGGACCTTGATCATCAATTTTCATTTCAATAAGTTTTTTTAGCTCCTTTTTGACAATAACATCTATCTCGCTTGGGTAATTCATCACTTTTTTATGATATTCATACTCTTTATTATCTAGCACTTTATATCCACCATCCGGAAATACCCTTAAATCTAAATCATAATCAATATATTTTATTACATCACTATCTATTATATACGGTGTAGCTATATTACAATAATAAAATAGCCCATATTTTTTCAATTGAGCAATAATATTAAACCAACTATTTTTGTAAAAATATATTATTGCTAATTCTTTGGTCTTATAACTTCTCCCATTTGTTTCTGTTACAGTTACCATGTCATTTCCGCAAACAATGTAATCATCAAAAATATCTAATATAATTGCTTCTTCGCTAGCTTGATATATTTTTCCATTATGTTTATAACAATGTATTTTAAATTTATCTCCTATCTTCATATTTTCCTCGTCAAACAAATTATATCTCATTTTTTTAAAAATATCAAAATAATACTATTTATTTTTTGGCATTTAATTTTAAAAAAACGCCTTTATAGGGCGTTAATTACTTCAATTGCTTTTAATAGTTGTGTGTCTTCATTTTGTATTATGTTACCATTTTCATCTTGCGTAACGGTTTGAACTACTTCATAATCTGGTTTTAATCCAATTCCATCTATGCATTCTCCGTTAGGTCTTAACCATTTGGCTGATGTATATTTTGCCATACTGCCGTCATTTAATGTATAAGTTTGTTGAACTTTGCCTTTGCCGTAGCTTTTTGTTCCTACAAATGTTGCTCCATAGCTATCTTTTAATGACGCCGCTAATATTTCTGATGCTGATGCTGACTTTTCATTCAATATTATAACTATTGGATATTCTTTATATTCATCTGTTTTATCATAATAATCCGCTGATGCATTTTTGTTTTCAAGTGAATATATTAATTCTCCTTTTTTCAAAAAAATATTTGCTATTTCTTCTGCACTTTCCAAATATCCTCCTGTATTGTCACGCAAATCAATTATTAATTTTTGCATTCCGACGCTTTCCAAATTAGCCAACGCCTCTTTTGTCTGGTCTCCTACTGTTTTTGAAAAGATATCTATATCAATATAACCAATATTATTTTCATACATATTATAATGAACATCTATGGTATATATTTCTGTTATTTTTACTGTGAAATCCAAATTTTTATCGTTTCTTAAAACCGTTATTTTAGCAACTTCGTTTTCACTGTTACTAATATAATTGGGGATTTCTGCAACATTGTTCTCATTTATTGTATTTTCATTTATTTTTGTGATTATATCACCAACCATTAAACCAGCATCTTCTGCTGGGGTATTGGCCATTACTTCTATTATTTCATTGCCTAACGCTTGTATTCCAATCCCCTTATATTTTCCAGCTAGTTTTTTTTCTAAATTTGCAGTTTCTTCATCGTTTAAATAGGTTGTATATGCATCACCCAGGTAATTTAACATGGCATCTATGGCATTATCTAGCATTTCTTCTTTATCAACGTCTTCATAATAATTATTTGTTATAGATGAATATACTTCCAAAAACTCTTTTAAATTATTATCACTTGCTAGTTCATTGTATGAAAGCCCAGTCTTTTTATTATATCCATTTGTGACTATAACGCCAGCTGTAATTCCAGAGATTATGGAAGTTATGCACATTATTATTATAACATTTATCAGATTAAAGCCTTTATTATTTTTCATGTTATCACCAAAATTATTTTATCATGTCTAAAAAAAAAAGAAAAGTTAAACATATACTTTTAACTTAATTCTTCTTTAAATGTGTCAAAGTCTTCAATATACTTAACTATTTTACCATTTTTTATTTTTAATAAAGTCAAATCTTTAAATGCTAATTCAGCAACTTTTGTTGCATTAGGATTGGAAGTTCCGTCTTTTCCTACATAATATTTTTCATTTAAATAATTACCTAAATCACAAAAAAACACTTTTAATGAATCTTTTTCAGAAACATAATTTGTTATAATCGTCGAATATAATACCGCTTGATTATTTTCTTCATTATAAACTGCTACATAGTATTCATCGTAGTTTCTATTAAAAATCATTCCTACAGAAACTTTATCATAATCAATTTTTCCTTCTTGAACAGTATCTTCGGTAGTATTTTTTTCATCTTTCATAAACACTTTTGATACTCCATATACTATTAATACTATAACAATTATACTAATCAAAATGATTACAAAATTTCTTATTTCTTTTGCTTCTTCACTAATGTATTTAGTTTCTTTTATTTTTTTGTTTTTATTTTTGTTAAATTTATCATTTAGCTTAACTTTGTTACTTTTCATTTTTCCTCCATATAAGTAATTATAACTAAATTAAGCCTAATTTTCAAGCAACAACGTTTAACAGTATAAAAAAATAGACTAATGTCTATTTTGTTGAAACTACGGTTGTTGAGTTGCCTAATGATTTAGCTACATTTACCATTTCATTCGCTGTTAAATCACTGCTTACCAAATAGTAACTTATGTCGTTAGCATGCCAACTTATAGAGTTTGAGCTTAAAGCTCCTACCGTATCATTTAGCATTAATGGATCACCAAATACCGGAACTACTTCAAAATCACTACTTGCTACTGCTTTTTCTTCAACAATAACGAAGTTTTTATCACCGCTAAAAGTCAAGATAACCCTTTGTCCTGTTTCAGTTGACACGGTTTCTGAACTACTTAAATGTGTTTCTGACGGAATATATAATGGGTAAATTATGCTATCAAGTGTTGAACTGGTTTCTTCGCATTTTCCTTCTTCACAGTTGTTACTTTCTTCTTTACAGGTTTCTTCTGAACAATTATCATTATTTTGTGTTTCATTTGTATTAGGTTCATCAATTAAATCATCTAAAACAAAATCATCTTTACTAAGTTTTGCTTTTAAATCAATTGTTTTAAAATTAACTTTTATCTTAACTATATCTTCATTATTATATACTTCTACTTTATTTAAATTCATATTTTTATCAAAATGAATTTTTTGATAACTTAATTCTTCATTATTTGGATAATTTACTTTACCTCTTATTATATATTCATTATCTTTTTTTTCTAATGTCGCACTCGAATCATTTTTAATATCATTTACTAAATTTTGTAAAATATATGCTTGTGATGAGTTATCTGGCCAGACACTATCAAATTTAAAACTCTTGTTAAGACTTGGAGTTACAACATATAATCCATCTGCATTTTTCAGTATTATTTGTTCATGATTATTTGTTTGATTAACTAATATTACTTTATAATAATCATCTTTTAAATAATAAGTATCTATACTATATGTAAATATTTCTTCTCCACTACTTATTTCCATCGTTCCGTTTACTTTATAAGATTTGCTATTTTCTACACTTTTACTAAAATCTTTTATAGCATCTTCAAGTTTATACTCTCCACATCCAGTTATGGTAAATAGTAAAACTCCAAATAATATAAATATTTTTTTCATTACCTTTTCCCCTTTTCTAATTAAATATATTTTTTTATTTCTAAAATATACATGTATATTTTAGAAAAATTAGGTAATCATAATAACGAAGGATGTGTGATAATGGTAATTTTACAAAAGGTTGCTTTAGTTGTAACTATAATTGGAGCTATAAATTGGGGCCTAATTGGATTGTTTGATTTTAATTTAGTTGCAACTTTATTTGAAAGCATAGGAATGTTAGAAAAAATAATTTATATTCTTGTTGGTATCTGCGGGCTTATCAACATTGGAATATTTATGATGCATTTTGAAGAAAGAGATTAAGTCTCTTTTTTTAAATAAAAAAAGGCTTTTTAAGCCTTATTCGTCTGTTATTCTTACTTTTAATTTTGAAGAAACTACGTATGTTACTAACGGATTATTATTGTTTATTTTTACTTCAAGTTCGTAATCTCCTGTTCCTAATCCAGCTAAATCAGTATATGCGCTTATATCTTTAGCTTCAATTTTTTCAATTACAGATGCTACTCCTTTTACTTGAACATAAATTTCTTGACCACCTAATATATTTACCGCTAATCCCTCAGATAAATTTTTATCGTCAATATTTTTGCTTATTTCTATGGTTTTTTGCTGTTCTTCACCAAATGTTAGAGTTATTTCAACTTGATTTACGCTCATTTCACGAACGCCATTTGGTTTTTTTATGTTAACGTTATACGTTTTTGTTCCTTCATTACCTAAACCATCTACATTAATTGTTACTGGAACACTTGTTATTTTTTCTATTTCTTTTTGATCTCCATAAATTGTTATTGAATATGAAGAATTATTATTTACTAATATGGAAGCTATAGATTTTCCAGTAATTAACTTACCTGTTGTTTCAATAGATAATGGAACTGTCACTGAATAACTATCTAATACTACGGTCGCTCCAATAGTTTCTGGAACAATTTCTATATTATTTAATAAATTTCCTTTTGAATCATATGCAACTAATTTTACATTATCTATATCATATGTTCCAGCTTCTTTAAATTCTTGATCTTTTAAATCAATTAACGCTTTTACTGATGCAATTTGTTCTAATGCATCGCTTCCACCTTTAACTACTACTTCCGTTTTATCTAATGTTACAGATTTAACACTTAATTTACTATCTAATGAATCAATATTAAGTAAATCATAATCTATTGATTTAACTTGACTTTCTTTATTTTTTATTGTTACTTGAACATATTCTGGTGAAAGTTGATAGCTTAAACTATCTATTGATTTTGAATAAGTAAAATATACTTTATATGGGCTTTCGCTTGGAGTATATTCTGATAAATCTAAAATAACTTCATATTCTCCTAATTGTTTTGCTAAATAGATATCACTTTTTCTTCCTGTTAATGTTATATCAACTGTTTCTGGAACTCCTTCAACAACATATGCTTCTTCATTGTATTTTACAACCACGGGAACGTTTGTTATCACTTCAGCTTCTGTTTCAACAAGCGTTATTACCTTTGTGTCAATGAGTAAAAATAACATTACTGCAATTATGAGTGAAAGATAAATCAAAAAATTTGGTTTATTTAATACTTTATCTAATTTCCCTTGATTTTTTTTATACTTTTTTGATAAATAATATATCGCTCTACTTATCGGAACAACAATACATTTATCTATAAATTTATATATTTTTTTAAAAAACTTTTTTATCATTCGTCTTCACCTTCACTTTCGTCGGCTTCGAAGAATACTTCCATCTTAGGTTTTAATTCATCTATTAACATCATTCTAAATTCATCATAATCCAAATTGTAATGTAGTTTGCTATCTACTGCTATACTTAATCTACCCGTTTCTTCTGATACAACTAATGCTATTGCATCACTTTCTTCTGCTATACCCAATGCTGCCCTATGACGTGTTCCTAAACGTTTAGATACATTTGGATTCATACTTGTTTTAAAAACTGCCCCAGCGCAAGTTATTCTATCTCCTTGGACTATAACTCCTCCATCATGCAAAGGTGAATTTGGAAAAAATATCGTTTCTAATAATGAATCACTAATATCTGCGTAAACTTTCGTTGCATTTTTAATATATTCTTCTAGTGAAATTTCTCTTTCAATTACAATTAATGCCCCTATTCTATTTTTTCTTAAATATTCAACTGATCTCATTATTTCATAAACTACTTTTTCTCGTTCATCTACAGTTAAAATCTTGTGCCTTCCTAGTAATTGTGTTCGTCCTAATGATTCTAATACACTTCTAATTTCAGGTTGAAATATAACAATAATAGCTAGTGGTCCCCATTGGATTGCATACTCTAAAATTACACCAACAGTATATAAATCTAACAGGTCACTTAATACTTTTACTATCAAAATTAGTATAACACCTTTTACAATTAAAACCATTTTTATATTATTTTTAACATTTTTTAGTATGTAATAAAAAGCTATCCATACGAAACATATATCTAAAATTTTAGTGAATATATCCCATATTGCTGATAAATTCATTTAAACACCATCCTTGTTTTATTGCTTTTTTATTATATCAAAATTTTCAAAAAATAAAAAGTCCTATTTAAGAACTCTTTATATGTTAGTTATTATTTATTTCTCCTAAATAATCTGTTGATGAATTCATTTTCCTATTATTATTTTTTACAAAATACCCAATTAAAGCAAATACTAAAAATAAACTAATTATTATCAATATTATGTAAATGTCAGCTAAAAAATCCAATATTTCAATCATTATTTCTCCTTTATGAAATTGTTAATTTTTGTCCCTTCGGTTGTATTTGAATAAATGTGTTACCATCGTTTACTTTTAACTCATCCCCATTTTCATAATAATATTTAGTTTGACTTGATCTAGATTTCTTTTCCCATTTTATAGGTATGCTATACCCATTACTAATATAGTATCCGCTTCCTGAGCCAATATTTTCTAATTCTTGTCTTCCTTTGTTTTCTCCATCATTTAAAGTATAATTGTTTACTTGATATGTTATTATGTTTTTAAAAGTATATTGCTCATTTGTTTCATAGTCTTTATGTTCTTTTCCATTAACGTATCTTTTATAAACTTTATTTTCTTTATCATATTCATAGCTTGATGTTGTCCCACCTGAATATTTTATGCTTACATTATTTGCTTCCTGAGCATTATCAATTTTTGCCATATCTATTTCTTCAACACTATAATTTAATAATAAATCTTGATTTCTATCAGTTCTAATGCTTTTAATTCCTTTTTTTAACTTTTCAATGCTAGTAAATAAAGTATGTTCATAAGATACATTAAGAGTTTTATCTCTCCAACCAGTGGTTTTTTCATTGACTTCAATTCTATCTATTCCTAAGTTAGAAAAATCATTTTTCGCTTGAGGACTTTGACCATGGTGAACATAAATTGCATCATTTTCTAGGGCATAATCTAGAAAATAATGTCTAGCGCTCCTTATAGATCCAATTCTAGCTGTTTCTTGATCCATAAATAATGCTAAATATCTCGTAATGCCTCCCTCAACAATTATTTCATATATTATAAATGCATCCTGTAATCCACTTTGAACTTTTCTAGCATCACTTGCATTGTTAATCATTATAGCAAATGGTCTACTTGTCGATAAACTATTTACTATTTGTAGTTCTTTTGGTGTATTTAATTCAGGCGCCTCATTTTTATTACTTTCTTTTTTAGTAGTATCTTTTGTAATAAATTGATAGTTTACTGCTATACATCCAGCAATTATTAATACAATTACTATACTGATAATTATTAGTATTTTTTTCTTATTTTTTTTAAAATTCAATTTTTTTAATACTGCCATTAAAACCTCCGCTTATTTACTTCTCTTTCTAAATCTCTTTTTTTAATATCTTCTCTTTTATCATACATCTTTTTACCTTTAGCTAATGCTATTAATACTTTGGCAACATTATTTTTTATATATATTTTTAAAGGTATCAGTGTGTATCCCTCTTTAACTACTTTTTCTTTTATTTTTAATATTTCTCTTTTGTGTAATAATAGTTTTCTTTCTCTGTTTGTTTCGTGGTTAAAAATACTTCCACTGTCATATTTTTCAATAAACATATTTATTATATAAGCTTCATTGTTTTTTATTCGTATGTAACTGTCGGATATATTAACCGATCCTTTTCGAATAGATTTAATTTCTGTTCCTACCAATGCTATTCCAGCTTCATATTCATCACTTATAATGTAATTATAATAGGCTTTTTTATTCTTGATTTCCATCTTCTTCACCTACTAATTCAAAATCTATTGTGCTATTTTCTTTACTTGCTGAAGTTACTATGACATAAACTTCATCTCCTATTCGATATTTCTTACTATTGTCTTCTTTAACTAATGACAAAAGTTCGGGAACATAATTGTAGTATCCATCTAATGTGCTAATGTGAACTAACCCTTGAACTAAATTTTCTAATTCAATAAACATGCCAAAGTTAGTTACTCCACTTATTATCCCTTTATATTTTTCTCCAATATGATCTTCCATATATTCTGCCATTTTCATGTCTAAAACATCGCGTTCAGCTTCAATAGATGCCACTTCTGTTTCACTTGAATTTGTTGCTACATCAATTAAATATTTTTGATTAAAATTTATTGTTTCCATGTCGATTCTTTTTTCAAATAAATATGTTCTTAATAATCTGTGAACCGTTAAATCAGGAAAACGTCTTATAGGGCTTGTAAAATGAGTATAATTTGTTAAAGCTAAGCCAAAATGTCCAATATTAGTTGTGCTATAAATTGCTTTTTTCATACTTCTTAGCAACATATCAGATAATATAGTAAATTCTTTTTTATCTCTTAAGTCATTCAATATTTGTTGCATTGTTAACGGAGTTATTTTATTAGTGTTAATATTTATGTTATATCCTAATTGTTTAATTAAATTTTTAAAGTCTTCTATTTTTTCTGTATTAGGAATATCATGAACACGATAAATAAAAGGTAAATCCATATTGTTTATATGTGTTGCCACTGTTTCATTTGCGGCAATCATAAAATCTTCTATTAATTTTTCTCCATCACCAGATATTCTCTTTACAATATCTATTGCCTTGCCATTTTTATCTTGGATTACTTTTGCTTCATCTAAACCAAAATCAATGTATCCTCGGCTCTCTTTTTCTTTTCTTAATATACTTGCTAATTCTTTCATTTCTTTTAAAGTTTCAGCGTATTCTGCGTATCCTTCAGGAATTACATTTTCCATTAATATTTTGTTTACATTTTTATAAGTCATTTGTTTTCTAGATTTAATGTATGAAGGAAAAATATCATATTCTAATACTTTTCCTTTTGAATTTATTTTCATTTCACAACTTATTGTAAGTCTTATAACATTAGGATTTAGTGAACAGATTCCATTGGATAGTTGATGCGGAATCATTGGAATTACTGTATCAGCCAAATAACTTGATGTTCCTCTTGCAAATGCACTTTCATATAAACTACTGCCTATTTTTACATAATGTGATACATCTGCAATATGAACACCTAGTGTGTAAATATCATTATCTTTTTCAATACTTATTGCATCATCAATATCTTTTGTATCATCACCATCTATTGTAAATATCATTTTATTTGTTAAATCTACTCTATTTTTCAGTTCGTCTTCTGTTACTTCTGATGGTATATATTTTAATTCATTTTTTACATTTTCATTAAACTCTATTTCTATACCATGTCTTAATGCTATTGAAATTATATCTACCCCAGGATCATTTTTATGTCCAATTATTTTTGTAACTTTTCCTAAAAAATTTTTTTTACTTATTTCTTTTATAATTTCAACTAATACTTTATGTCCTTCAACACATTGCTTTTTGCTTTCTTTAGTAATGTTTACTATAATATCTAACTTTTCATCATCTGGCTTAAATATTAGTTTATTTTTTCTCTTAACCATTTCTCCTACTAAATTAGTTAAATCTCTTTTTAAAACTTTTAATACTTTATATTCTAAAATACCTTTATTATTTACTAAATCGACTTCAACAAAATCATTATTTATAGCACCATTCAAATATGCTTCTTTTATAAATATATCTGGAATTCCATTACCTATTTCTACAAATCCGTTACCACTTTTGTTTATGTGTAACTTTCCACATTTTAGAGTTTTAGTATTTTTCATTAATAAAAATTCATGCTGGCGGGATTCATGAACAATTCCATCTTTTGTTAATTCTTCTAAATCTTTTTCTAATTCTTCTAATTTTTCAAAGCTTTTTATACCTAGTCTTTCTTTGATTTCTTTTATACTTTGAGCTTTTGTGTCATTTTTTAATGTCTCTATTATTTGTTCTTTCATATTATCCTTCTTTATAACTGCATACTACTTCACCGTTATTCCAGGTAATAGCTATGTATGCATATTTATCATCTTTTATTTTTTTATTAGTTAAAGGGTTTGTTAAATTTTTAGATAAATATTCTCTATTTATAAGTGTTTCATAGCTTACTTTGCACAAGCTTGGATATGCCTCACAAATTGCCTCAGTAATATTTTCATCTTTAGCATATTTACAAGTGCTATTTTCAACCTTATTTATAAAGTTTGAATATTCTCTACTTTTTTTCCCACCAAAAATTAATACTATGCTGAGTATCACTAAAATTATAATAATTAATACTAGAATTATATTTAAAACCCTTTTTCTATTCTTCATTTTTATCACTCTTTAAGTATATCATATTTATTTATTTTTAAAAACTAATATATTTAATAATCATAGGTGCATTTTTTTATTCCTTCGGAATCAAATTCTACCGTTACCTTATTTGTTTTTTCTTCTTCAATGCTTTTGTCAGTATTAGGATTGACTAAATCTTTGTTTAATAAACCATTTTCAATTAATACATTAATTCCAATTTCACTATCGGTTGTTATGTCATTTATTTCTGCGTATGTGCAGGCTGCAGCTTCTATTTCTTTTTTATATTCAGCTATCTTTTTATCTTTCTGCCTACTTAATAATCCATTTAAACTTACTCCAACCGTAACTGAAATTACTGCAATTAATGCTATCGTTATAATTAATTCTATTAATGTAAAACCTTTGCTTTTCATATTATCACAATTTTATTGTAACATAACTTTCTTTTTTTTAACATAAATTATTCACATTTATTTATTATTATTTTATTGAAAGAGAGGTGATGCGATGAATATAAAGATTATTGGGAGTAATTGTAGTAATGGAATTAAATTAAAAAAATTATTGCTTAAGGTTGCAAATAATTATGACGGAGATGTCGATATAGAATTAAAAGACGACCAAGAATCAATTAAAAAATATAATATAAAAAATATACCTGCGCTAGTTATAAATGGTAACAAATGTAGCGAAGGTAATGTTCCAAGTGATAGAGAAATATTAAAATATATTAAGTCATACGCAGTTAATTAAAAAAAGTCCCTCATTGGGGCTTTTTTTAAAAGAATTAATTTTGTTTATAATTTTCTTTAATTTCTCTATTTAGTTTAATTTGATATACCTATCATTTATCAATTTAAGCTAATATATATACATATTAAATAATTTATCTTAGATAAACTCGTAAAAACAATTATATAATATAAATTAATCTGAAAATGGTAGAATTAAGCTTGTTTTAGAACTATTAATATAAAACGTGAATAAACTTAATGATATTATTGCTTAATTAATATCTCATAATGAAAATATAATATTATAATTAAAAAAATTTCGAAAAAAATAACACTATTATTGATAGTGCTATTTTCTATATAAAGTTCTTGTTAAAGATCTTTTCAAATCTTTAGACTCCTCTATCATCTCCGGAGAAAGCGGTCCAGCGTTTTCTATTATTTCCCTAAAAAATTCATTTATTATTATATAAAGATACGGATCTCTACTTTCACACATATTTAATGCTCTATGAGATTTTTTTGTCAATATGGCAGAGTTAGCAACCGTTAATTTTCCTCCTTCACTCACTTCATCTACATGATGCAGAGTTAATGTATTACTTTTAGTTATTTGGTACATCAACCAATCAAATCCATTTGGTTGGTAAATTTCAATTAACTGTCTTAACAAAACTTGATTTTCATTGACATACATTCGTCCCATAATTTCCCCACAATTTATAAATATAAAGTCATTAAACTTAATCTAAAACGTTTTTTATTGTAAAAACAGTATCAATGAAATTACAAAGAAAAGAATTCCTAAAATCATTGTGCATCTACTAATTACTAATTCTAATCCTCTTTCTTTTGTTTGTTGAAATAAATTTTCATTACCACCAGTTATTATTTGACCAGCATCACTAGCTTTATTCCCTTGAAGTAATACTATTGCTATTAATAGTATTGAAATTACTAATAATATATTTTCTAACATTCTAAATTCCTCGTTTCTTTACATAATTTACCACGAATATGAAAAAAAAGCAATTACTTTTCTTCTGTATCAGAAAGTTTTGCTTTTTTATTTTTGGGCTTTTCTTCTTTTTCTTCTGCTTCATCATCAACCGGTTTAATTTTACCAGTTTTTACTATTGATTCGATTTGTTCTTTAGTGATTGTTTCGTATTCCATTAAAGCATCACTTAATTTAAATATTAAATCTTTATTATCTTTAATTATTTTTTTAGCCTTTTCATAGCATTCTTCAATTATTTTTCTAGTTTGTTGATCAATTTCTAAAGCAACTTGATCAGAGAAATTTTTAGATTTAGTATAATCCCTTCCTAAAAATACTCCTTCACTCTTTTCTTCATATTGAACAGGTCCTAATTCGCTCATTCCATATTCTGTAACCATACTTCTAGCTATTCTAGTTGCTCTTTTTATATCATCTGATGCTCCAGTTGAAATTTCTTGTAAAAACATTTCTTCACTTACACGGCCACCTAACAAACCAGTTATTTGGGCAAGTAGTTCATCTTTAGTATGAACAGCTATTTTTTCTTCTTTTGGGAGCATCATTGTATATCCGCCAGCCATACCACGTGGAATTATTGTTATTTTATGCACTTCTTGTGCATCTTCAAGTTTTAATCCAATAACTGCATGTCCAGCTTCATGAATACTAACCAATTTCTTTTCTTTATCTGTAATCTTTCGTGTTGTTTTAGCTGGCCCTAACAAAACTCTATCTGTTGCTTCATCAATTTCATCCATTGTAATAGAGTTTTTGTTTCTACGAACTGCTAGCAATGCTGCTTCATTTAATAAATTCTCTAAATCAGCGCCACTAAATCCAGGAGTCCTTAAGCTTAAATTATTCAAATTTACATCTTTATTAATTATTTTATTTTTAGCATGAACTTTTAAAATTGCTTCTCTTTCATTAGCATCTGGTAAACTAACTGTCACTTGACGGTCAAATCTACCAGGTCTAAGTAATGCTGGATCTAATACATCTGGTCTATTTGTAGCCGCTATTATAATTATTCCCTCATTTTCACCAAAGCCATCCATTTCAGTTAGTAATTGATTAAGTGTTTGTTCGCGTTCATCATGTCCACCACCAAGTCCAGTTCCTCTTTGGCGTCCTACTGCGTCTATTTCATCAATAAATATTAAACATGGCGCATTTCTTTTCGCTTCTTTAAACATGTCTCTTACACGGCTTGCTCCAACACCAACAAATAGTTCAACAAAATCTGAACCACTAATAAAGAAAAATGGAACATTTGCTTCCCCAGCAATTGCTTTAGCAAGCAATGTTTTTCCTGTTCCTGGAGGGCCTACTAATAAAACACCCTTTGGAATTCTTGCTCCCATTTTTTCAAATTTTTTTGGGTTTTTCAAAAAGTCTATAAGTTCTTCTACTTCCTCTTTTTCTTCCTTTAATCCAGCTACATCTTTAAAGCTTTTTTTGTCATTTTCATTACTCAATCTTGCCTTACTACGTCCAAAATCCATTGAGTTTTTGTTAGTGCTAGCCAATTTCATAAATAAGAAATACATTGCTACTACTAATAAAACTAATGGTAAGACATTTACTAGAATGTATAAAAATACACTTCCACCTGGATCTGAATTAGTATCATATTCTTCTACCTCATTGGCATCAATTAAAGCTAAAATATTATCTACTTCTGAGCCAATGGCTTTTGCAGAAAATATTTCTGTGCTGCTGTATCCTTCTAACTTTCCTTCAATATAATAAATGCTTTCATCACTTTTAGGTGTTACTGTAATTTCTGTAACATTATCTTCTTTTAATTCAGTTATTAGTTCACCTGTTGATAATTCATTTACTTTTGTTCCTTGCATATTTAACGCAAATATTACCACTAATACCACACATATTAAAACTAAGTATGGTAAAAAATTTTTAAAATTGTCATTTTGTCTTGGTTTTACGTTCATTTTATTTTTCACCTTGCCTCACATCTAATTATTATATCATATTTTTCTGTTTTGTCTTTACAAAATTTTGATTTTTTTAATCCTGGTATCCAAATTATATTATTATCACTATCTATTATCACAGGATAACTATCCCTTTTATTTTTAGGAATTTTATTTTCATTAAATATTTCATTAACTTTTTTACTGCCATTTAGATTTTTTACTATTAATTTATCATTATTTTCTCTTCCTCTAATATATAATGGAAATTTTATTTCTTTTGTTGACAGTCTTATTGTCCAATTATCATTTGATGATGATTCATTTAAAAAATAAAAATTAAAATTATCAACACTTAAATTATTATTAAGAATTTGTGTGTCAATTGCTTTTGACTCCTCTTTTAATATTTTTATTAATCCATATTCATTTATACATTTAAATCCATTTTTTAAATCTATACTCTTATTACTTTTGTTAATAATTTTCAAAATTTCTTTTACTTGATTATCTGATATTTCAAAAAATTCCTTTTTTTGTATTTCCTTAATTATTAATTCTATAGATTTTCTTTTAATAAAATCACTTTCATTTAATATATTGTTGATAACTATTTGATCATCATCTATTATTTTCTTTTCTTTTATATATTCTTCAACAAATTGTTGATAACTATTTAGCTCTTCACTAAATTTTAAAAATTTTAAATGAACATCTTTATTTTCTTCTTTTAAAAACGGTAGCATCCTTTTTCTGAATCTATTTCTTGTATGCTTTAAAGATTCATTGCTTTTATCTATAGCATATTCAATTTTTGTGTTTTTATTATAACAAATTATATTTTCTTTCGTCGTTGTTAAAAACGGTCTTAATATTGTATATTCTTTATTTTCATTTATTTTCTTGATTCCTACATAACCACTTAAATTACTTCCTCTTACAATACGCATTAATATTGTTTCTATTAAATCATCACCGTGGTGTGCTGTTAATAAATATTTTGCATTATATTTTTTAATTAACATTTCAAAATACTTATATCTTCTTCTTCGGGCGTCTTCTTCATTAAATTTTTTAACTTTATACTCATTAATTTCTAATAATTCAAATATTATTTTATTCTTTTTACAATATCTTTCAACCATTAAAGCTTCGTTATCGCTTTCCAATCTTACTTTGTGATTTACATGAGCACATATAATTTTTATATTTTTTTCTTCTTTAATTTGTGTTACTAAATCAATTAAACACATAGAATCTGGGCCACCACTACAGGCCACAATTACTGTTGAACCATTTTTAATATTTTCATTTAAGAATTTTAATTCTGTTTTCATAATATCCCTAACTTTTTAATTTTTTTAAATTATATAATAACATATTTTCTATATATCCATCTAAAACTTTAACTGGATCACTAGATTCGAAATTACTTCTATGATCTTTTACAAGCTTATACGGTTCTAAAATATAACTTCTTATCTGACTTCCAAAATTTATACTTGTATTAGAGTCTTTTAATGTATTAATTTCTGAATTTTGTTTTTCCTGTGCTATCAAAAACAATTTATTTTTTAATATCGCCATTGCCTGTTCTTTATTTTTTAATTGGCTTCTTTCATTTTGACATGTTACTACTGTTTTAGTTGGTAAGTGGGTTATTCTGACTGCTGAGTTCGATGTATTTACCGATTGTCCTCCAGCTCCACTCGAATGATATACATCTATTTTTAAGTCTTCTTCTTTTATTTCAATGTTTATATCTTTTTTTATCTCTGGTATTACGCTAACAGCTGCAAATGATGTGTGCCTTCTAGCCCCTGAATCAAATGGAGATATTCTAACTAGTCTGTGAATACCGCTTTCTTTTTTTAAATAACCATAAGCATAATCACCAATTATTTTTATAGTAATACTTTTAATTCCTGCTTCTTCACCCTTTTGTTCTTCTACAATTTCGTATTTATACCCCTTTTTTTCACAAAATTTTTGATACATTCTTGCAAGCATACTTGCCCAATCACATGACTCTGTTCCTCCAGCGCCCGGATGTATTTCTATGAAACAATTTAAATCATCATATTCACCAGAAAGTATTGTTTTCGTTTCTAAACTTTCTATTTCTTTTTCTAATTGTTCTATACTACTGTTAATTATTTCTATAATTTCTTTATCTTCTGTATTTTTAAGTGTTTCTATATATTCATTTAAATCATCTTTTAATTTTTTATAACTATTTATAATTTTTTGTAAATTTACTATTTTTTTGTTGATATCATTAGCTTTATCTACATTTTGCCAAAAACCTTCTTCTTTTGTTTGGCTTTCTAATTTTGATAATTCTATCATTTTAGTATCTATGTCAAAGATACCTCCCAATATCATCAATTTTATTATTTAAATTATTAAGGCTTGTTAATAACTCTGTTTTTTCCATTTATTTTCTCCTTGCTTTTTAGTATAACAAAAAAATGTCTCTTTTTAAAGGGGCACTTTTTACTTTTTATTTTTCCATAATCCATGTAAATTACAGTATGCATATATTTTTAATATTGTTTCATTTTCATCTTTTTTAAATTTTATCATTGGTTCCATTCCAGGTTTTAAATTAAAATGGTAATTTCCTTTGTTGGTTTCCAAATGAATCCATTTAATGTAATGATTTTCTTCCATAGGGTGAATTGTTTCTCCAACTGTTATTGTTACTTCATTTTCATTTTCAGTATATACTGGTATATGTTTTTCAGTTGCGGCTTCAGTTGTGTTTGCTACAATTTCTTCCATAACTTCACCACAGCAAGTTATGTTTACTGAAGAATCCTCAATCATTTCAACTAAATTTCCACAGTGTTTGCAAATTAAAAACTTTCTTTTCATTTTTTTCTATCCTTTCAAATTTAAATTTATTTTTATATATTTATATTATCATATTTATTATTTAATAAAAATACTATTTCACTCTTTTTAAGCAATATCCTTGTTCTGAATTTATAAAACCTTGGAAAACTACTTCTAAATCATATACAGTAAATGATACTCTAAAATCGTTTTCTAATTGTAATTTTAAATATAATTTTTTTCTCTACATATAATTAAAAATATTGCTGAGTAAATAAGCACAAAACTATGTTTTTTCAATAAAGCTGGTATTGAGAATATATTTTGCCAATTTCTATTAGCTCTATTTCTCTAAGCATTATTATTTTTTTAGTTACTATTTTATCTTAATTAGTAATAATCTAATAAAATTCTTTTTCATCTATTAATGGAATTATGTCGATTCCTGGTTCTTCATATGGATGCTTAGCCCTTAATTGCTCCAGCACTTTTTTTACCTTATCTACTTCACATATAAATTCTAGCTTTTCTTCATCAACATATTCTAATTTTTTGACCTCACCAATGTATGGATGAGCATATTCATTAGGCAGAAATGTTCCTGTCACTCTTGATGAAAATGTGCAATAAGAATACTCTCCTATTATTCCAGCTCCTGCTTCACAAACCGCTCTTCTAATATTCTCAAGGTCATTAACTGGAACTGTTACGACTATTTTAACCTTATTTACTTTAAAATTCATTATAATTCTCCTATATATCCTTTAATAATTCTTTAAGCTTTTATAAAAATATATCTTATTTTATAATTGCTCTTTTAAAAAATTTAGTTTCCTTTTTTAAATTATTTTTATACTAGTTAGACAACGTTATTTAATCATAATATTGTAAACTCTGTTAATAAGTAATTTTTTTAATATTTATTATTTCTTATTCTATTAAATTTTAAAAAGGTGTCAACACATTAAATAACCGTTCACACCTTTATTTTAAAACATATTTTTAATTTTACGTAGGCTATTTATAAATCCAAATCACTCTGTAAAATTATTAAAATTTAATTTTCACTTATTTTTTATTATTTACCACAACATTGTTTATATTTCTTACCTGAGCCACATGTTCCTTTCAATCAAGTATTTATAATATTTATAGTATTTACAATATTATTGATATTTCTTTAATTTTCAGT
>CALVXN010000022.1 GCA_944371315.1 uncultured Bacilli bacterium
AATTTAAAAACCTCTCAAACCCTCATAAACAAAGGGATTGGGAGGTTTTGCTCTTCTAAAAGTGTTTAAGTTGAGATAATATCACTATTACTAGTATAATATAAAAAAAAATAAAATACCAAATTATTTTAAAACTTGAGTAACATCATACCCTAAATATTCTAACATAGAAACTACCTTTTGGCTTAAGTGTCCTTTGTTACATATTATATAATACGATTTATTCTTATCCAATAATGTTTTATAATTTAATAGCAACTTATCTGAATAAATATTAACACTATTTAAAGTTGGATTATTTAAATAATCTTCAGGATGTTGAACATCAATTAATATACCCATTTGAGGTTTATAATCATCATACTTAATTTTTTTCATAATATCACAATATAAGATATGTATAAAATAAAAAAGGAAATAATTAAAATTAATCATCTCCAAAAAAATCATCAAAAAATTCATCATCAGATATTACATTATCATCAATTATTTTACTATCATTATCAACATTTATTATTGGTTTATGATCAGTTTTTTCGTTAATATGAACTTTATTATTTATTAAATCAACTTCATCATTATTTTTATCATTTATATTTTCATATAAATTATTATTTAATAAATTTTTATTACTATTTTGGCTTATTGTATCTGCATCATTATTTAATTTATTAAAATTTGAATTCAAATTACTATTATTAAATAAATCAAAATTATTGCTACTATTAAAATTAGAAAAATTATTATTTAAACTATTATTATCAAAATTATTAAAACTATTATTGTTAAAAGTTTCTAATCCACCAAAATTGTTATTATTTTTTAATTTAGGCAAATCATTATTTTCTAATAATCCTTGATTACCCATTTTTTTTCTTTCAGCTTCCTGACGATCTAATTCTTTAAATTTATTATCTAAGTCTTTTAACATACTATCAATATCTAAAGAATTAAAATTATCTTTAGAATTTAAAGAACCATTAATATTTCCAAATGAATTAAAACTATTATCTATATTAGGTTTAAATGGATTAGGATTCTTAAATTGCATCCCACCAGAATTAGCCATTTTTTTACTCTTTTCCTCAGTAACAAATTTCTTAAGATCAAAAATTTCTACTTCTTGTTTATTCCTAACAGGATAAGGTTCATCTTTTCTTTCTATTCCCCAATTCATCATAAAATCAGGTTGTAATTTTGTTCTAAAAGGATCTGTTCTAAGCCTTTTAATAATAGCTTCAAATAGCTTCATTTTTTGTAAGTCTGTAACAGTAATTAACGGCCTAGTTGCATTCTTGTCTTTATCATCAGTAACTTTTACTTCTCCACACATTTTGCTTATTTCTTCCAGCGCTTTCATTTCAGTGCTTATTAAATAAACCAAATTACCACAATTACCTTTAATAATTTCAGCAACATTGTCTCCATATACATCATTTAATTGAGCAAAATTTTGAATAATAAACGTAAATCTAATGTCACGACTTCTTGCAGCAGACACCATAGCATCAACATCTTTAAGCGGTGGCATATTTGCAAATTCATCCAATATAAAATTTGTTCTAAACGGTAATTTACCTCCGTTTTCTTGAGCAACATCTATCAAAGTTTCATAACATTGCTTAATAAAAATAGTCATCAAACTATGATAAGTTTTCTTTTCATCGTGAATAATCATAAATACAGCTGTTTTACCATTACCTATGTCACGCATATCAAAATCACTATAAGAAAGCATTTCACTTAAAGCTTCTCCAGTAGAAAAATTTCTTATTTTTTGTCTAAAAGTTGCTAACAATCCACCTTTAGTATCATTCGGAGCATTTATTGTGCTTGTTGCAAAAATATATGGAGTAGATTTTTCACCTTTCAAACCAAAATATTCTTTAATATAATTACTAGTTGCATAACGTTCTTCACCAACAGCACTCATATAATTTATACTATTTAAATTAACTTCTCTTTCCTTTGCATCTTCAAATAAACCTAAAGCTAATCCAGAAAAATAGTCAGCTGCTGATTTTTCCCAGAAATCAGATTCAGATTTATTACTAGAATCATATAAAATATTTAAAGCTACGTCATTTAATAATTCTATTGCCTTATCTTGATTACCACCAGTATAATATTTATAAGGTAAAGTTAATGGATTCCATGAATTACCATGTAATGGTTCACGAAAGTTTAATACAATAATTTTATATCCTTGTTTTTTTAAATAAGTAGCGCTGTATTTATAAATTTCACCTTTAGGGTCAGTAATAACCATACTTTCACCCTTTTTTGCAAGTAAATTGACCATAGGTTTAACAATAGTTTCAGTTTTACCGCTACCTGTAGACCCAATAACTAAATTATGATATTCACCATTGTCTACCCAAATTTCTTTCCCATTATTTATCAATGGAATACCTGCAGCTTCTACTACTTCACTATATGGAGAAACCTTTACTACTTTACTTTGATTTTTTATATCCTTTTCTTTCGCCCACTTTGAATAACCATCGCTAGATTTTTCTTTAAATTTTAAACCAATACCTGATCCTTTATCTTTTTTAAAAATATAAGAAGAAACACTAGTAAATATTGCAATTAATGCACCTATAAATACCATTAAAGTTATTGGTAAATAATAACTAGTAAAAGCTTTAAAAGGTAAAAGACCATAAAAAGAACCATTATGAGCTAAAGAATCAATATTTAATACGGCGATAGAGCATAAATATAACAATAATCCGCAATACAAACAAAATAATAAAAAGTCTTTTGGCTCAACTTTAAATTTCATTTTTATAATCTCCTTCCACTAAATATTATACAATACTTTAGAATATTTAAACAACTATAACTTTTTTCTTTTAACTACAACAATAATTATTAATCCAACAAAAAATAATGATACAACTAATAAAATAATTAATATATGATTTTTACTTTGTTGATTATCTAAATCATCACTATTAACATCTGGTGACTCATTTTCATCGTCAGGAATCTCATTATCATCCTCAGGATTAAAGTCATCTAAATTATCTGTAACAGTATCAAAACTAATGTTAATACTTTTATTAGAATAATTATTCCTATCTATGACCCATGTATAAATACCATCACTAGAAAAATCAGCATTATTATAAATTATGTCAAAATTTGTATTAATAATTATTTTTATATTATCAAGTAAAGGATACGTATCAAACAACTTACATTTATTATTAGTTTTTAATGTATAAATATCTTGATATTTTGATATATTTATTTCATTAAAGCATGATTTTATTGCACTTGATCTATAAAAATTGTTGTAATCAAAATCAAAATCATAATTAATACCATATATAGATCCATTGTTTATTAATTTTTTATTATAATATTTTACATTTGGTTGAATAGCTGAACCATAAGGATCAAAATTTTCATCATTAAAATAAGACATAACACTAGTATTTAACATATCACTAAATAAAGCTCTGTACGATTTATTATAATATTCTTCATGATTAATATCCAAATTATTTAAATCATTGGTAAATACTAATATATTTTCATTAAAAGAATCATCAATTGTTAAATTATATTCCACAGAACAACCACTTAGAGTTAATACACAAACAATCAATAAAATTATTTTTTTCATATTCACCTCAATCAATTAAATAAATATAGCATCCAAAAGCACCTACATAACCATTTATACGATCCTTTGATATAGTAGTAGTTTTAAAGCAACCTTTTCCATTGCCTTCACAATTATATTTTCTTGCTAATCTAGTTCCGCCCATAGAATCATACCAATTATGAAGAGTAGCACGGTCAGGCACAATCCCATTACTAATAGAAGCTTCTGAAATTACTATAGATCCATCACTATTAACTTGCTCAACTACAGCAACATGTCCATACTCTCCGCCAGTCCATGAAATTAAAGCACCAACCCTAGGTTCGTTAACATTTGTAGATTTTCTAAATGTTCCATTATTTACTTCTGCTACACTACAATAAGCATTTCCGTTAGGCATAGAATTCCATTGTTTATCGATTCCCATTGTAGCTAGAATCTCTTTTGCTCTATGTCCAGCATACCAAGAACATTCTCCCTCATAATCAGTATAAGCTAATTGTTGAGACGAACTTTGATCATAAAAATAACCATTTGACCTAAGTGGTCGAGTTAATCTAGCAATATAACCATCTGGAGTAACCTCAAGTCCATCTTCACTAGCACCAGAACAAACAGCTTCTCTTGACATAACACCTTCGGAATCATAATCATTATAATTGCTTAAATCTCTACTATAAAACAACCCTTGATCGGTATAATCTCCAGTAACAAACAAAGCAAACTCAGCTTTTCTACGCTTTTTTAAGCCATCTAATGCTTGAATTTGACCATTCATATTAGCATTAACGTATTTTCTCATTTCATTCCATAAACCTTCATACCCACCATCAGCATAAGCTTTAATAAGATCCTCAGTATAGCCTGGGCCTAAATTGTAATTAAAAGAAGTTATTGCATCTTTTTGATATTGAGTTAAAGTTATGTTATATTTTGCACTAATATCATCAATAGTAGAAGCATACTTACTCTCAATAACATAAATTGTAATTTTATCCATTACAGATTTAGGAATACAATCTCCTATACTCATATAGTAAACCCCACTATTATTACGCCTAAAATATTGTTGAAAATTATTTTGTTCAATAAACTCAGTTGCCATACCTAAAGCAGCATTAGTAATCCCACTACCAGCAGTAATAGCACCATCACCAATATTTACTGCCGTATAACCATTTCCACCGTCACAAGATTCAGTAGCGCCTTCAAAATTAACTATAAAAGTTATTAAATTTGCCTCATCAGAAGAAGTATTACATGACGAACTAGCAATACCATATTGGCCACTCAAATTTCCAGTATTATTATCAGTAAGACTAGCAAAAATTATTATCAAAAGAAATAATGCTGCTGCTCCACCAATTATCAATAAAACCCATGGATTAGCAGCTATGAATGCGCCTATTTTCAAAGCTACTTTACTAGCTACATTACCAACCACATTTTTTACTTGGTTTCCTAGTTGTTGTGTTCCAATTTTTGTAGCATTTTTTACTAAACCTTGATTATTATTTTCATCATTATTAGAAGTATCAACATCATTATTACCAGATGAACTATTTAGATTATTCTCATAATTTTCATTATTTTCACTAAGATCTTCTACATCTGATTTTACTTCTTCATCATCTATTTCCTCTTCACTATTTTCATCCATAGAAAAAGTTCCTAATCGCTGTTGCATTCTTTGATTAGGATCATATAATAATTTATTATTACTATCACTTCTTCTACGCATTATATCACCTTAAAAACCTAATAACCTCCACCAGAACCAAATGAATCAAGTTCCTCTTGAGTTAAAACTACTTGAATACGCATTCTTTTATTACCACAAACAAATAGCGCATCACCTTGATTATAATATTTAATTTGCTCCTTTTCAGCTTCATTTAAATCAATTAATTTAGACAAATCTTCCACTGCTTGTTTTCTTAACCCCATAACTAAATAATATGAAGCATTATCAAATATTGCTTTACCATGAGTTATTATATTTGGAGCAGCAAAATCAGTAGGTTGTTGAGTTATTATTATAGTTCCAGTATTATATTTTCTACTACGTCTTTGAATTTGAGCTAAAAATTCAGCACCTAATTCATTATGTCCAGCCAGTAAAACGTGAGCTTCATCAACCATCATAACAGTATTAACATTCTTATCCAAGCATAAGCCCCATGCATATTTTAAAATGTTGAAAAATAATGCATTTTTAATATTTTCATCACTATTCATTAATTCTTTAATATTAAAAACAATAAAGTCACTTTCGATTGATAAAGTTGTATGACCAGTAAAATAATATCTAAGTTCTTTTACCAAAGGTCTTATTTTTAATTCTAGTCTTTCCATAACATCACGTTCATGTGTTGCATCAGTCATAGATAAAAGTCTTCCTTTAATAGTGGCATAAACATCATCAAAAGTTGGGAAATCATTGCTAGTTAATTTAGTAAAATCTGTATTATAATCAATTTTATATCTTTTGTAAGTATCTTGCAACACTTCACTAAACATTGTAAGAACATCTTCTTCAATACTTGGAGAATAATATTTCATAAAAGCTTTAACCTGTTGTAAAGTCCTTGTTAAAACAGTATAACCTAACCCCTGAGAAATTTCTTCCTCATCAGCATCAATTACTATTTCAAGTGGATTAACCATACCAAATTCTCCACCTTTTCCAAGGTCAATAAAATCTCCTCCAAAAGAATTAGTCATTTCTTCTAATTCGCCTTCTGGATCAACACATACTATTTTAAAACCATTTCTAATATGTGTTCTCAATAAAACTTTTGCAGCAGTAGATTTACCACTACCAGACATACCAAGCAAAATAATATTTGCATTATTACGATTATTTTCTTTACGAATTTGATATAAAAATTGATTAAATAATATTACTCCTCCAGATATATCAACACCAAGTAATGTTGAATTTCCTGGATCTTTTATACTATCAAATACAAAAGGATACATAGCAGCAACCGTTACAGAAGGAATTGGAGTTCCAATACGTTGTTCAATATCTTGAGGTGGAAAAATTGGAATAATTGACTTTAATGCTTTTTCTTGTTCAAACATTAACGAAACTGCTCGCATTCCTAAAGCATCCAAATAACTTCTAACTTGAATTTTTTTAAGTTCTAATTCTTCTTTATTATTTGCTGTTATTAATAAATGCATTTGAAAATCAAATATTCTAGCTTGTGTTGCAGCAAGCATTTGAATAAATTGTTCCAAAGATTCATAATCTTGCCTTATTCTTTCTTGCATTGTTTGATCTTTTTCGCTTTGATATCGCATTTTTAAATCTGCTATTTCTTTATTTAACATTTTTTGTAAAACAGAAAATTCAATAGGAATATGTTTAATTGCTAATTTAACTCCACCTATATTAGTCATATCAGATAAAAATCCTGGAGAAATATTTCTTGGAAAAGATACGACAGTCATAATAGTTGAATATTTTCCGCCAATAATAAACTCAGTAGGTTTAAACTCCATCCCTTTTGGAGCAACTTCACTTTTTAATTTCATATTACATCACCGCCCCAAAATTAGTTTGTTCTCCACCATTTAAGAAATTATCTAAAACCATTCTTAAATCATTATTTGAAGTTTGTGCTGATTGTAAACCAGCATTAGCTAAACCACTTATTATATTATGAAGTTTCTTTTGAACAATTTCTAATCTTTTTTCTTTAAATAATATATAGTATTCAGTATCTACAACATTATATTCTACACTAGTAAACAAATTTGCCTTATTAATATCTTGCATAATTAATTTTTTAATAACATTATTTGGTGCATTATTATAAAGAAGTTGAAGTTGAGAAACATAAACATCAATATCAACAGGTCTATCTGCAATTAAAAGCCAAAATTCAAAATCAATACTGTTATAAAAATTTCTTAGATTATAAATAACATTATTTTGACTACCAGAGTCCATTATAAAAATATTTTTAGGACTAACTTTAACACCAGTTACATAACTACCATCATCAAGCAAAATCATACCATTCATGATTTGCTTGATAGGTAACCAATCTTCACTGTAATTTACATTATTATTTATCGTCTGAGTCATATCTCACACACCAACCTCTCCAATAATACCTTCTAGGATTAAATATAAATTCTAATACATTAATAATAAATTGTAATACATTATGATAATAAGGAACAGGTGTTACTAACAATCCAGTTACTAACGCAGGAAGTAAAATTAATAACATTTCAATCATACTAGCTGTTTTAATAATCATTAATAGAAGAATTGTTAAACCAACACCTGAGCTAAACAATATTAAATCAAGAGGAGTAAAAAAACCTAATATTAATTGTGATTTTTTAGAATTAGCAGGTATTAAATAATTATTCATATCTTTTTATCCTTTCATTTATTTATTGCTATCTTGCTGTTTTTTCATAAGTTCATTTATCTTCATTGAATTATCCGTTTTAGTTATCTTCAAATTGTCACCTAATTTTTTCATTTCAGTCATGCTGACATCTAAAGCCTTTTTATCGTCCAACATGCTAGCATTAAAACCAGATTCAGCAATATACTTTGCTCCTAAATTTGCTTTTAAACTGTCACGAAGATTTTTAGCGGCAATTCTTACGTCACTTAAATCCGCTCTATCGCTATCAGAAACTATTAAGCTATTATTCCAGTCATCAGATCCCATTAATGCTCTATTTTGAACACCTTCGCTAAATTCTTTTAAATATTGACCATATAAATTTTCCCACTCAGCCGCTGATACATCAACACCAAAATTATCTTTAGCGCTTCCAACTTGTTTAGCCAATTCCATTTTTTGTCGCAAATCTCGTAAAGCCGAAGTATTAAATACTTGATATTGCATCCCTAAATTTGATGTATTTGAAAATGTAGAAGTAATACCAAAATCTTTATTAGTTCCTGCCTTATTAGATTCGCCAATTAAAAGATCTTCTGCAGCAGATTTTACGCTTTTCCTTTTGCTACTAATATCATCAATTAATTTATTATCGTCAATTAAGCTTTGCATATTATCAATACCTAACCAACCTTTAGCACCATGCCATGCATCTTGTGCATGGCCAACACTCGAACCTATCATACCACCAACTAAAGGGATTTTTCCAACATCAAAGGAACGTCCAGCAACGGTTACCGAACTATGACTAGCTTTATAAGCTGCTCTAGTTTTTCTAGCTTTAGTAGCATCTGCCACTCCTTTACCGGCTGCCCCTTTCATATCTTTAAAGCTTTTAGCATTTTTAGCACCCCATCCAGATCGAAGAGTTCCAGACAATGCTCCAGCCGCCGTAGAAGTAATACCACCAGCTAAAGCACCAGTTCTAGCCCAAAAGCCCTTTCCTTTAGTAGCGTGGAAATTTCTACCTGCTGCAACAGCATTTTTAGCAAGCATAGAAACGCCGCCACCAACAGCAGCACCAGCAAGCAATCCACCGCCCATAGCAAGTTTATCCATAAGTCCTAACTTCATACCACCAGTATCTAGTTTCAATAAATCACCTAATATTTTAGGAACTTGTTTTATGAATATAACAGTTCCCATAATTAATAAAGCCATAGCTATAGGTCTTTGAGCCCAATTTAATGACGAAATATTAGGCAAGTATCTTCCTTTAGCTCCAGTAAACATTTCTACAATAATATTTATTAAATAAACTCCAATTGTCATAGCACCAATTCGTATAAATACTTCAGCAAATATACTAATAACTTGTCTTACCCAATTTGAAAAAACATCTTTCATTTTTCCCCCAGGTAAAATTCTACAAACAACAGGTATTGGTGCAATTATTTGATAAAATGCAAGTTTAATAACTCTAATAGCCATATCAAAACAAAAATTTGCCATTACCCATAAAATAAAGATACCAGCAGCAGTAGAAATAGGAAAATAGTATTTTAATTTTCCATCTCTAACTAGTTCACTATAATTACTATACCAAGTAAATGACCTTTCTTGATTCAACACACCATCATCAGTTTTAGTAATGTGATCACCCCATTGACCAAACCAGCCATCATTTCCTTTTAACTCCCCAGCACTCATTCGACATAATGTTAAATCCTCAAAGCCCAGGCTATCACAATAATCTACATCCGGGAACAAAAACGCTTCAAAAGTATAAAAAGCAATCAAACGCCCGCCATTTCCATTTTCTTCATTTAAGTCATATTCATCTAAAATAAGTTTTGGAATAACATCGTTATTTAAAATTGAATTTTGAATATTAAACACAACAGTAAATACAGTTGGTAGAATTACAATGATTACTAAGGAAACAACAACATTTTTTATAAGATTAGGAAAAGAAGTTTCTCCTTTAGAAAATTCATCAGGATTTATTACCGCCCTTAGTAAAGAATAAGCTAAAACAAATAGCATAATAAGGCCTAAAATTATATAAACTCTATTAACGATACCTTGATAATCAGCTTCTTTAAAAATATTTAATTTAGATAAATAATCAAAAATATCATACAAAAAACATATTAAATCATATATAGCACCATCTAAAAATAATAAAACGCTCCATACAGTAGCCATAAAAATTTCACCTACTCAATCCCGCAAGTTCCATAAGCGCCAAATAAACTCATAATATAATCAATTATAATTGGCAAAAAGAACAAAATAACAGCAAAGAAAAAACGTTTTGTAGCTGTCACACCAGCTTTTTTTAATGCATCTTTATCATTAGAAACGGTTGCTTTGATAAAATCGACCATACTAAGAACAATTAAAGCGGCAATAGCAATATATTTCATAACATCAAGAACCCATTGTAACCAATAAGCAGGGCAATCTACATCACTAGGATCACCTAAAATTGCTTGACATTTACCACTACCGGCACCACACTTACCATCACTGCTAGATGTATCAACACCAATAGCAGACGGGAATAAATTTAAACTGCTAGCAGAAACAGTATTTAAAAAACAAAAAAAAGATAGAATAATTACACAACCTAACAACAATTTATTTTGAAAAAAAGTCATATAATCACTTCCATCCTTTTTATCAAGTCTAATTAAATAAAATTGGCAGGGGCGGAGAGAATCGAACTCCCATCAAAAGTTTTGGAGACTCCTATGCTACCATTATACCACGCCCCTAAATGACTTGGTATAAAAATTATAACATAAGATAATAAACATTTCTAGTATTTTAAATAAATATTTTCACAATATAATCATAAAAACATAAAATAAAACAGGTGATTATTAATGATAATAAACTATACAGATAATGACTTAGATTTACTTGCAAGAATTATGCGTGCTGAAGCTCTGGGAGAAGGAAATTTGGGAATGCTTATGGTAGGTAACGTTGTCGTTAACAGAGTTTTGGCAAATTGTCTAACATTTAAAAATGTAAATAGTTTATATGATGCTATATATCAACCCAATCAATTCGTTGGAACTAACAGTTCTCTATTTAATGCAGCAGCAACAACTACAGAAAAGCAATTAGCTAAAAGAATTTTGCGAGGCGAATATTATTATCCAGCTACTAATGCCCTTTGGTTTTATGCACCATCAGGAAATTCTGATTGCAAGACAACTTGGTATGATCAAGAATTAGCAGGAAGATATAAAAATCATTGTTTTTATATACCGGACCCAGGAATATGTGAACAATTGCATTAAAAATAAAAATATTATATAATCAGGTATAGAAGGTGAATTTATGTTCTATACTTATTTTTTGCTTTATTTTATATATTCTATAATAGGTTGGTTTTTAGAAGTAGGCCTAGCCTTTTATGAACATAAAAAATTTGTGAATCGTGGCTTTTTAATCGGACCCTACTGTCCAATTTATGGAGTTGGTTGTTTATTACTAACAATTTTATTATCTAAATATATTAATGAACCAGGAGTAATTTTTGCTTTTTCAATTTTTATATGTGCAACATTAGAATATTTAACAAGCTATTTAATGGAAAAAATTTTTAAATTAAGATGGTGGGATTATTCTAATATGAAATTTAATATTAATGGAAGAATATGTTTAGAAACCTTAATTCCATTTGGTATAATTGGAGTATTAGCAGTAAAATATATTTCACCATTTTTAATAAATACGATAAATTCAATAAACTTTAACGTCTTAGTCATAATTAATATAATAATTCTAAGTATACTTATAACAGATATATTAATTTCATTCAATGTAGTATTTAATTTAAAAAATGTTACAAGAAATTTAAATAAAGATTCTACTGAAGATATTAAAAAAGCAATTTACAAATTCATTCATAACAATATATTTATGTATAACCGCATAGTTAAGGCATTTCCAAACATGAAAAAAATTATAAATGAACAAAAGAAAAGAAATAAAGATATAATTTCTAAAATAAAAAAGAAAAAGACTTCATCTTCAAAAAAAGATTAGTCTTTTTTTATGGCAACAATAGTTTTTGTCCCACCGACAATACAGTAGTCGTTAAATTATTTAAAGATGAAATTGCACTAACTGTTGTGCCAAATTTTTGAGCTATACTATAAAGAGTATCACCACTTTGAACAGTATAAATAATATTATTATTTTCATTTGAAGGCAATTTTAAAGTTTGACCTATACTTAACGTATTAGAATTTAAATTATTTAATTCTTTTAACTCATTAACAGTAGTATTATATTTATTTGCAATATTATAAAGGGTATCCCCTTTTTGGACAGTATATGTCGTTAAATTGTTATTGCTATTATCACTTGAAGATATTTTTAAACTTTGACCTATACTTAAATTGTTAGTAGTTAAATTATTTAGTTTTTTAATTTTATCAACGGTTGTATTAAACTTTTGTGCAATACCATAAAGGGTATCTCCTTTTTGAACAATATAAGTATTAAAATTATCATTAATAACATCAGATGGAATTTTTAATATTTGTCCAATAGATAGTGAATCGGTAGTTAAATTATTAATTGACTTTAAAGTATCAACGTTAGTTTCAAATTTTTTAGCTATGTTATAAAGCGTATCTCCTTTTTGGACAGTATATGTATTTGTATTAGAAACTTCTTCTTTTTTTGGTATAAGTAAATTTTGGCCAATATTTAATAAGTTACCAGATAAATTATTAAGCTGTTTAATTTCATCTACAGAAACTCCAAATTTTTTAGAAATACTCCACAAACTATCACCACTTTTTACAGTGTAATAATTAGACCCACTTGGTGCTATGTATGTCCCTCCAGCATATTCTACGATTGCTTTGGTTACAGCTTCTGCTAAATTTTCCCAATTATTTTTTATTTGATTTACATCATCACCGGTGGAATCAGCAAAACCATATTCAACAATAACTGTTTCATTATTTGGAGTATCCCTTAAAATATAATAATAATCTTTAGCAGGATTACTAGGAAGCCTTCTTTGATAATACTTTCTAACATTTTGGCCAGTTGTTTCTAATTCCTTAGCTATTTTTGATGAAAAAGTATCATCATTACGAAGAGAATATATTATTTCAGCACCATCGCCACCTCCAGCATTTATGTGATTAGATACAACTATTACATCATCACCATTGCCATAAAAACTTTGAACTTTTTTAGGCCTACTATTACTATCTAAAGTAACATCTGTTTCCCTTGTTAATTCATTAGGAATACCCATTTCATCCAAACGATTATGAATATATTCGCTAATTTTTAAAGTATAATCTTTTTCTGTTATCCCATTAGCAATAGTGCCAGGATCCTCTCCTCCATGCCCAGCATCAATCACCACTTTTTTTAAAGCTCTATCATCCATGTATATCACCTAAAATATTATATGGAATTAAATATATTAAGTTACTATTCTAATCTGCTATCACCATTAGAATAATCAATAATAATTCCAGGTTGAATATTATATACAAAAACATTAAACTTTATACCTTCGCCATTATCTTCAACTGAATAAGCTTCAATTTGAACTCCCTTTGCAACTAAATTATCATTTTCAAAATATGGAGTAACTCTATAAAGAACATGATTATTAGTTTCATCAATATAATTAGCAACTTCATTTTCAAATTGTAGCATAGTAGTTGCATTCATATATCGAGTGCAAGTAATTAAATTTTTTTCATTATCATTTTCACCAGTTAATTGATAGCCAATTAAATGACATCTATTATATAGGTATTTACCACTAACAATATCATATTTTACGGTATGCCACCCACTAGGTTTAACATTACCAATACTTTCTCTATCATCGGTAGGCATCGTATCTTTACTTACATTAGCAAAAGCAACACCACATCTTCCCAAACTATCCAAATCACTATATATCTCAAACGTATTAGTATTTATTTCTTCACTTGTAAAATTAGGAACATTATTATTTAAATAAACATATGCCTCTCCATCATAATCAGAAATATCATTTAAATAATTAATATCACCTATACTATTTATAGCCTTTTCTTCATCAATAAGGAATTTATCTTTAAAAGAAACAGATAAATAAACTAACAAAAGCAAAAAAAAGCTAAATAAAAATTTATTAACAAGTTTCCTTTTTTTTCGTTTAGATATTCTTTTCAAAATTTCACATCCTCATATAATAGTATAACATAAACCCTTGACCTTTTATAAAATTTGTAATAAAATACCAAACAAGCAAAGGGGGAAAATAAATGGCTGATTTTTGCTGTGAATGCACATTTTATGAATCAAATAAACCACCAAAATGGGGAAATGAACATTATTGCATTAAAGAAAGAAAATATTGTCCACCTACAAAAAGTGCATGTAGAGAATTTATAAAAAGAGATGAAAAAAACGGCTATCAAAGAGCAGGCTGTTACATAACAACAATAGTTTGCACAATAATGGGATATGATGATAATTGTGAATTATTACAAGTTTTAAGAAACTTTAGAGAAAGTTATTTAAAACAATTTACTGAATATTTACCACTTTTAATTGAATACGATCAAATCGGTCCAGTAATTAGCAATAAATTATTACAAGAAGAAAATAGTAAACTTGCAGCAATAGAACTACTTAGGAACTTTTTAATACCATGTGCTAATTCAATTAAAATTGGAAACAATGATGAAGCAATAACAATTTACAAAGATATGGTAACAATGCTTAAAATAAAATATGGATTATTTAATATATCAATAGATTATGATATCAAAACATCTATTGAAGAATTAGGCAAAGGAAGAATTAGAGCCCAATTAAAAACAGTGATTTAAAACAAATAATCACTGTTTTTTATATTAAAACAACATCTGTATCACACAAAATATCATGTAATCCTCTACCATCTTTTCTAAACAAGATACACAAAACAATAGTATAAAATAAAAATGAACTAGCTACAGATAAAATGTTGTTAATAAAATAAAACTTATTAACACTAACAAAAGTAATAACAATAACTTTAATAACTTCAAATAAAATACTATATAAAATTACTGTTCTTAATAAGCATTGCCACAATTTTAAATTGTCCTTTTTAGACACCAACTTTATTTTCATAATTTTTTTCCCTATAGTTTGTCCTTTATTCCAAAATTGAAATCCACCAAAGTAAAGAATATACACAATTAAATTAATACAAACTAATGAAATACTATATTTACTTAAATCATAATTAATTAATTTATAATCTTTACTTTCAATAAAAGATAAATATTCATTAGAGTCCAAATCACTTATTAGTTCAGTGTATTTTTCATATGTTTCATTGTATTTTTCATAATTAGGATTTAAAATTCTAATTTGATAAACCATAGTTAAAAATAAACTTACTAATAAATAATCTATAAAAAAAGCCCATATTCTTTTACTTTTTACACTTTTAATCATAATTCTCCTTATTTACAAAAAGCAAACTTATGTAGTTTGCTTACTTGAGCCTAGCTTAATTTTTAAATCAACATTTTTTCCATCTCTATATACAGTAAATTTAATAGTATCACCAACTTTATTTTGATATAAATAATATCTTAAATAAGCAATATTAGTAACTTTTTCTCCATTAATTGCAACTATAATATCATTTGCTTTCATACCACCATCAGAAGCAGCAGAATCTTTTTCAACAGAAGCTACAATAACACCACTATCTAAACCAGAATTTCTGATCAAACTGTAATATTGTGAATAATATGCATTAGCAAAATCAACCATTGAAATTCCCAAATATGGATAATCCTTTATATCTCCACTAATAATTTGTTCTGCTTTTGCAATAGCATCTTCAATTGGAATAGCAAATCCCATTCCTTCTACACCACTACTAACTAATTTTAAAGAAGTAACACCAATAACTTCACCATTTGAATTACATAAAGGGCCACCACTATTCCCAGAATTTATTGCAGCATCAGTTTGAATAACTTTCATTACATAATCATTTGAACTACTATTTGAAAGAGAAACTTCAACCATTCTATCCTTACCAGAAATAATTCCTCTAGTAACTGTCCACGAATATGCGCTATCTAATGGAGCTCCAACAGCAAAAGCTGTATCTCCTACCCTACTATTTGCATTATCACCAATTTCGGCTACAACTAAATCTTCATCACTTTTTAAAGATAACACAGCAATATCAGCATATTCATCATGACCTACAATTGTAGTTTCTTTAATACTACCATCAGTAAATGTTACAGTAACTTTATCACCATCTTCAATAACATGATAATTTGTTAATAAGTAATAAGTATCATCATCTTTTTTGTAAACAAATCCAGTTCCAGAAGCAATATAATTATCGTCCCGATAAGTTGAAACTACAACAACAGCATCATATACTTTTTCAACAGCATCAGCAATTCCTGTATCAGTAACAGTTACATCTTTTTCTAATTTTGTAATTGACTCAGTAATAGATGTTGGAAAAAAGTAAATAACAGCATACATAGCTAAACAACCAACAAAAAATATTATTAAATAATTAACAATGTTTTTGGTGCATTTCTTATTAATATTATCATTTTTAAAATTTTCTTTATTATTTTGTTCTTCATTCATATTTAATCTAACCTCACAATCTCCTTATAATTATTAGGAAAACCCATAGCATGCAATACTTTCTCAATCTTAATAACTTTTGCAATACCTGCAAGCCTATCAATTTCATAACTTATTTCATTCATCATCAGAGAAAAATCATCATCTTTCAAAATACATTTTAATATAATAATTAAAGCAAATAAATCATTTTTCCCATAAATATATTCTCCGTCAGCCATAGGTATATATAATAACTTATGATATTTTGTATCTTCAATCTCTTTTTGAATTCTATTATTATAACATATATCTTCATGAGCACATAAATTACGATAATTTGCAAGAATAGGCAAATAACTTACTAAACTATAAATGTCTATGCCAAATATATCAGCAATTTCTTTTTGATCCTGATATTGCAATATAGTATATAGTTCACCAACAATACCAAAAGATAAAACTTTAACAACTACCCATAAAGGAATATAACCATAATTAATCATATAATGAGCAGTCGCGGCATGCTGCCTTCCATTAACATTAATTTGGCGTTTCATTTTTTTAATTAAATCATTAATTTGTCTTGTCTTCCTTGAATCTTTTACAAAATTATGAGGATTCAAATAATTATTTTCTTTAAAACCATGGTTTTTACTCATAACATGTGATAAAACACTTTTTAAATTATTTTCAACAATTAAAATATTTTTAAATATTATATTTCTTAATTGTCTATCAAAAGAAAACATTGCATATAAATCTCTAAAATGTGTTCCTTCAATAAAACTACGACCATCTGATTCCAAAAAAAGATGCCTATAACCGCTTATGAAAAAATAATTTTCTCGCAACAAAATCGATTTAGCATTAGAAATATCATCAAAAACTAAACCTTTATTTTTAAGTATGTCAATTTGTTCATCTAACGTTTTAAAAGTTTTTGTTTTCACACTAAACCGCCTTTACTTTAAACATTATATCACAAATGACATAATTAATATACTAACTTTTAATGTTTTTAATGTAAAAAAAGTGTGATAAAAAAGTGAATTTATTTAATTAAAATATATTACTATAGATTCAGCAATTGTTTTGGCAATTTTTTGTTGATAACTATCAGTTATTAACAAATTCCTTTCATTAGCATTTGATAGAAAACCACATTCTATTAATACACCTGGTTTATCCAATTTACTATACATATAAGTTGATGTTGGTATAGTTTTTATTTCTCTATTGCTATTTAAATTTTTATTAATATAATTCTGAATAGTTTCCGCTAATACTTTATTATCATTATTATAAAAAACTTGTGCACCATAATATTTACTACTAGCTAAATAATTTAGATGAATTGATAAATACATGTCAGTATATCTATTATTTATTATTTTAATTCTATTATCAAAATCAGTTTTTTTACGATGATTAGTTATACCATTACTTAAATCTCTATCACTATATCTTGTAAGAATTACAGATGCACCATATTCACTTAAATATTGTTCTAAATATAAAGAAATTTTTAAATTAATATCTTTTTCATATATATCTTTGTAAACTGTTCCAGGATCTAATCCTCCATGTCCAGCATCAACCACAATAACCTTTCCTTGTAAAGGAAGACTAGCATTTACGGGGCCACTATATAAAATTAAGAAAAAAATTAAAAATAATAATAAACACTTAAAATAATATTTCATATTAAATAATATTCTTAATAACTTTAAAAAATAAAAAAATAGCTAATTTAATTAACTATTTTACATATTTAAATAACTATTATCATTTAATCCTTGTATATATCTTAATTTATTAATATAAGTTTGTATATCATATATTTTTAAAATAACATTTTTAATTAACAAATCAACACTATTTAAATCATCAGCACTCATAGCAGGCTTTACTTCCCTTATCATTTTTTCCAATGTTGCACATAACAAATCATCATTTTTCATAAAACCCACCTTATAATTTAATTATCGTTTTGATGAACCAAATCTATCATTTATATTAATACCATTAGTCAACCCATCAATTTCTGCACCAATTGCTTCTAGTTTTTGTTTAGTATCTGCTAAAACAGCTTCTGCTTCGGCAGGCTTTTTAGACGCAAGAGCTTGATGCATTTTTAAAAAATGTTCATAAATAATAGTTTTTGCTTTTTGTTTTAATAATTCTGAATCACTCATAATAAACTCCTTTCGTCAGAATATACTATAACAAAATTTTTAAAAAATCAATAACGTTTACAAGCATCAAAATATTTGATATATTTTTTATAGGTGATAAGGTTGAAAATAAATAATTAAAATTAAGGCATACAAAAGGATTTCAAAAAATCAAAATTTTTTTGAAATGAAATT
>CALVXN010000023.1 GCA_944371315.1 uncultured Bacilli bacterium
GCAAGCATGAAAAATAAAAAAACTAGATTTTACCTAGGTTTAAATGATTTTTTTGCGTTAAAGTGTCAAAGATGGGGAAATGTTTACTTTGACACTGGGTTAAAAAAAGTGATAGAAAAGTGAAAAAAAGAGTTGATTTACAACTTTTTTTTTGCTAATATTATACTAGGAGGAGGAAAGAAAGTGGAAAATAGAAAAAATACTATCTTATTGACAGTAATCGCAGTAGCAACATTATTAGTTGCAGTAGTGGGGGCAACATTTGCATACTTCACTGCACAAGGTGGTGGAGATGTTACTAAAAATCTTAATGTAGTAACTGATACATCAGATTCAGCAACATTTACCCTAGAACCTATTTCTATTACAGCAAACCAAACAAACTTTGCTCAAGGTCAAGGAGATCAAAGTAAAACAGCAACTGGTACAGCTTCATTTACTGCTAATAGCACTGATGAAACTTCAGAATTTTGTTATACATTAACAATTAGCGTTGCAAGTAATGATTTTGTATACACTACTGCACCAACTAATACTCCAGAATTAGTATTAGATGTTACTAAAAAAGCTACAGCAGCAGGCTCTCATACACCAGTTATTACTGCAATGGATATAACTACTAAAACAAGTGGAGACATTCAAGTTCCAACTACTAATGAAGGAGACGAATATACTCACAAAATTACTGCAAGTAAAAGTCAAACTGTAGTTGATGAATTTAAAATCACTTTAGCATTTAAAAACTTAGAAAGTGATCAAAATGCTAATACTGGTAAAACATTTAATGGAACAATGAAATTTAGTAAAGTTGAATGTGCTTAATAACTAAATGTAAAAAATAAGAAAGATAGTTAGAATATTTTCTAAATATCTTTTTTTTATGCCTAAAAAATAGTAAAATAGTATTGAAAGAAGGAATATTATGAATGGTTTAATACTTACATTAGTAAGTGGTTTATTTTTCTTAATTGGAATAATCATTTATAAAATTGTAAAGCATAAAAAAGAGTTAACGATTATATCTATGTCATGTGCAATGATAATAATAATAGGATTAATAGTAACTGATTTAATACCACATTTAATAGAAATGAATAATTTTTTATTAGTTATATTTGTAGTAATAGGATTATTATTTATATTATTTATAGATAAGTTTATACCACACCACCACCATGATCATCACGAAAATGATGAACATACAAAATCACACCAACATCATTTAGAACATATTGGTATCATTACAATACTTGCATTATTACTTCATAACTTTGTAGAAGGAATGGCGCTTTATAGTGTAACTATGGAAAACTTAAAAAGTGGAATTTTGATGTGTATAGGAATAGGCTTACACAATTTACCATTTGGATTTCAAATAGCAACGTATGATGAAAAAACATCTAATAAAGCATTAATAGTATTATTGGTTTTTTCAGGTTTACTTGGAGGATTAACAATATACTTATTTGGTGATATTAGCCATTTAGTAGAAGGAATAATTATTGCAATAACATTAGGAATGATAATTCATATATTATTTTTTGAATTATGTAAAGAGGTATGGGATAATATTAATAAAAAAGAAACAATTTATGGTATAATTATAGGGATACTTTTACTATTAGTGATTAACTTAATATAAGAAGGGTAGTGAATTATGAAAAAAGTATTAGTTACTGGTGCAGCAGGTTGTATTGGAACACAAGTGATTAAATATTTATTAGCAGAAGGAAAATATGAAATAACAGCCTTAGATTTAAAAAATAAGACTGTATTTAAACGTCTTAGAAGATTTAAAAAAAGAATAAATATATTATATGGTGATATTGGGGATAGAGTTTTAATTGAAGCCCTAGTTAAAAGTCATGATGTAATAATTCATTTGGCAAGTGCATTACCTCCACTTTCTGATATGAAAAGAGGTTTAGCTGAAATAGTAGAATATGATAATACTGAAAATATCATAAGAGCTATAAGTTATTATAATCCAAAATGTCATTTAATGTATGCATCTACAACAAGCATGTATAAAGAAAAAGAAAATGTAACAGTAAAAACAAAAATAGAATTAAATGATTATGATTACTTTTCACTTGCAAAATTAAGAACAGAGCAATTGATAAAAGAAAAATTAAAAAATTACACAATATATAGAATACCATTAGTTTTAGGATATATGGATGATGATATATTTATGTATCATGTTAAAAAAAATAGTATTGTTGATGTTGTAACAAAAGAAGATATAGCATATGCCTTTGTAAAAGGAATACAAAATCTAGATAAATTAAATAAAAAAACATTTAATGTGACAAGTGAAGAAACTATATTATTTAAAGATTTGTTAATAAATATTTTAAAAATAAGAGGGCTAAGTTTTAAATATGTTTTAAGTAGATTATTTTTAGAAAAAAATTATTATAGTCCGGTATGTAAAGATAGAGATGAACTTGAAGAGATAATTCATTATCGAAATGATTCATTAATAGAATATTATAATAGATTAAAAAGAAAGAATTCAAAAAGGAAATTTGCCAAATTCTTAGCAAAACCTTTTATTAGGAATAAATAATGATTGGATTAGCACTTGCTGGCGGAGGTTCACGAGGAGCATACCAAATAGGGGTATATAAAGCTTTAAAAAAATGTCACATAAAAATTGATGGTTTTGTTGGAACTAGTATTGGAGCTTTAAATGCAGCAATGCTTGCATCGAATAGAGATAAAGAATTATATAATTTATGGAAATCAATAAATATAGGAAATATCTTTGGATTTAGTGATAATTTTATAAGTAATTTAGAAAAAAATAAAGTAAATTTAAAATTAATTAAAAGTGGTTTAACAGATTTTAAAAAAATAATTTTAAATAAAGGAATAAGTTTAGATAATTATAGAAAAGTAATAAAAGATTTAAACATAGAGGAATCATTATATAAAAGTAATAAAGATTTTGGGTTAGTAACTGTAAAATTCCCTGAATTTAAACCATTATACTTATTTAAAGATGATATAAAGCCTAAATTATTAAATGAGTATATTATAGCTAGTTGTTATTTACCTATATTTAAAATGGAAAAGATATTAGATAATAAATATTATTTAGATGGCGGATTTTATGATAATATTCCTGCTAATGCTTTATTAAAAAAAGGATATGATTTAGTATATGCTGTTAATCTTGATGCCATAGGGGTAAAAAGACCATATTTAGATAAAAGTAAAGTTATTGAAATTAAGCCATCAAGAAATCTTGGAAGTATATTAAATGTAAATAAAGATAAAATAAATAAAAACATTGAATTAGGATATTTTGATACATTAAAAATAATAAAAAAATTAGATGGATACAAATATATATTTAAAAAAAGATCGGAATTTTACTATAGTTTCTTACTGAAAAATATAAAAAAAAGGACATTAAAAGAAACTCAAACTTTTTTTAGAACAACTGACTATAAAAAGTTAATAATTAAATCGTTAGAGTATGTTATGAAAAAAGAAGGATATAGTTATTATGAAATATATAATCCATATAAAGTAATAAGAGAAATAAAAAAAATGAAGAAAAAATATGGGGTATATAAATTTATTAATCAAATTAGTATTTTATAGAGGTAAAAATGAAGTTAACAAAAGTTGGAAAGATAGTATTAGTTTTAGCAATAATTATATGTATAATTGGTGTTATAATGTATATAAGATTTGATGAAAGTAAAGACATACATAATATTATTTCAAATGAATTTTACGATATAAAAATAGATTTTGAAAAAACAAAAATAAAAGATTTAAATAATAAAATTGAAGAGTATATAAAAAACAAAGAAAATGAATTTATAGCAATAGTAGATGAATCAGGAAAAGTGCAAACAAGTAAATATAATTTAATTATTAATACAGAAACTAAAGAGTTTAAAAATTTAGTAAGCACTCATGTTTTAACATTTTATTTTACAGGTGGAGCTCATTACGTAAGGGAAGATATAACACATGTTTATAATGTTGATGAAAAAAAATACATAAATTTTAGTGGCTTATTAATAAAAGATAGTGAAGATTTATTAAAAAATGTAGTATTAAAATATTTATATAAATATGGTGAAGAAAAGGGAATATTATTTAATGATTGGCAAGTTGAAGATGGAACAAAAATAACGGATAAAAATTATGAAAATTTTTATTTAGATAATAATGGATTAAACATATTATTTCCACCATATCAAGTAGCTAGTTGGGCAGATGGTGAGGTAAAAATAACAATCCCATTTGAAGAATTAGAAAATATATTAAAACCGGAATATATGGAAAAAACAATTGATACTAGCGTAGATATAAATAAACCAACAGAAAGAAACTTAGATGATTTTAAAAATAAAAAATTAATAGCATTTACTTTTGATGATGGACCAAACACATCAACTACAAGCAGACTATTAGATGGAATAAAAGAATATAATGCTAAGGTAACATTTTTTGTTTTAGGAAGCAGAGTAAATAGCCATCAAGAGGTATTAAAAAGGGCATATGAAGAAGGAAATCAAATTGGATCTCACACATACAATCATTTAAATTTATTATTATTAAGTGATTCGAAAATTATTGAAGAAATAAGTAAAACAGATGAAGCAATAAAAAATATAATAGGAACTTCTCCAGAATTATTAAGACCACCATATGGAAACGTAAACGATAATATAAAACAATTATCATCTAAATATATAATTAATTGGAATGTTGATACAGAAGATTGGAAATTAAAAGACAGAAACCTAATTAAAGAAAATATATTAAAAAATGCAAGAGATGGTGCAATAATATTACTACATGATATTTATACTGAATCAGTTGAAGGGGCATTACTTGCAATGGAAGAGTTAGAAAAAGAAGGATATGCATTTGTTACAATTTCTGAAATGGCTAAATTAAAAGGTGTAACACTTGATTATAATAAAACATATTTTAATTTCTAATTCTAATTATAGACTTTTGTTATTAATAAAAAAGTGTTACAATAATTAAGGTTTTAACTAAAATCTAAAATTAAAAAGCAAAAAGGAGTGAAAATATGGGAAGAGCTTATGAAGTAAGAAAAGCAAGTATTCAAAAAACAGGAGCAGCTAAAGGAAAATTATATACAACTTTTGCAAAAGAAATATATTTGGCAGCTAAAAAGGGATCTCCAAATCCAGAAGCTAATATAACATTGAAAAGATTGATTGATAAAGCTAAAAAACAACAAGTTCCAAGTGACATTATTAATCGAGCATTAGACAAAGCTAAGGGTGTTGGACAAGATGAATATCACGAAGTAGTATATGAAGGGTTTGGTCCAGGTGCATCAACTTTAATAATTAAATGTTTAACAGATAATGTAAATAGAACTGTTGGTATGGTAAGAGCAGCATTTAATAAAGTTAATAAAAGCTTAGGAGTTACAAATTCAGTATCATATAATTATGAACATTTAGGTATTCTTTCATTTAAATATAATAACGAAGAAGAAATATTAGAATTACTACTTAATGCAGGTATAGAAATAAATGATATAGAATCTATGGATGGAGAAATAATTTTATCTATGAATCCAAGTGATATGAATAAAGTTAAAGATGAACTAGAAAAAAATATAAAAGATATTGATTATGTAATTGACGAAGTTGGAATGTATGCAAAAGATAAAATAACACTTGAAGGTGAAGATTTAGAAATATTTAATAAATTGTATAAAATGCTAGATGATATAGAAGATGTATCAGAAATTTATACAAATGTAATAATGGATTAATTATGAAAGATAAAAAATTATTAAAGTTAATAATAGTTATTATTTCTGGACTTTTAAGTTTTTGGCTAATTGCTAATTTAATTGGCCCCGGTATCGCTTCAATAATATATTCATCATTATTATATGGTAAATATAATACTTTGTTTATATCTGAATTAGTATTATTAATAATTACATTTATAATTCTAATAATTAGAAAAAAATTATATATATTTAAAGAAAAAAAAGAAAAATTTATTCCTAGCATTAAAAAAGGAATGCCAATACTAGTCATAGCAATCATAGTATTAATATCAAATTTTTTAATGCTAGGGGATAAAAATATAGATGTAGCTAATTTAGGCAGTTTAATTTTTTTAGCAATAACAGTTGGACTAGCAGAAGAATTACTTTTTAGAGGTTGGTTACAAAATGAAATTACTGAAAAATTTTCTAATAATAGAAAAGAGATAATTTTATCAATAATAGCAAGTGGATGCATATTTGGCTTATTTCATTCAGTTAATGTTTTAAGTGGTCAAGATATATTTACTACATTAATGCAAATAATTCAAACATCTGCAATAGGGATATTATTAGGATCTATTTATTTTGTTACTAAAAATATTTCATCAGTTATATTTTTACATTCATTTTATGACTTTGCTGTATTACTAGGAGAAGTAAATAATTATAAAGATTGTATAACATCGTCAAATATTTCAAATACTATGATGATTTCATCATTTTTAATAGCCCTAATATACGCATTAATTTATTTAATTGGAGCATACTTTTTACTTCAAAGGAGTAGTTTAAATAAAGTAACTGGCGATGAAATTAATGAAGTGATAATTAATAAAGATAAAGAAAATAAAAGTAAAGCAAAAAAAATTATAATAATATCTGTAATTTTAATGTTTCTTGTATCATCGTTTGTTTCAGCAGACGATATTGAAGATTATGAAATATGTTTTGATTATGAAACTATTAAATTTGATAGTGGATCAGCTACATGTTTTAAAGATAATGAATTTTTTATTGGTAATTATAAATTTAATTTAGAAAATAACAAATTAAATATTGAAGATATTATTAATAATACAGAATATAAATCTAATATTAATAACATATATGATTTAATTGTCTATGAAGATATTACAAGTTATGTTGTATTATTAAATGGATTAGAAGAAATATATTATTTGAAAATAGATGATATAAATACAATAAATTTTAGTGAAATAGATAAAGAATTTATTAAATATGATGTTCCTGAAATAATGGAAATTGGCTATTTTGAAAATAATAATATAAGATACCCATTATTAAAAAGTTCAATTAATGATTATTTTATTATAAAAGATGAAAAAATTATGGTATTAAAATAAACCATAATTTTTTTAATATTTAAAATTATATTTCTTTTCTATCAATATTATCAGAGGATAAAAATTTGTTTTTATCTTTTTTATTAACAAATATAATATTATAATTACAAACATTAGCAATTTTTTCTATATTTTCAAAACTTATATCAGTTTTTTCACGCTCATAATCACTTAAAGTTGATCTACCAATATATGTTTTTTCACTTATTTGTTTTTGGGTTAAACCACTTTCATGACGCATAGTTTTAAGAATTTTTCCAATCATTGTTACCCTCCTTTTATAATTGTCGCAAATTTCCACATTTAATTCTTGAAATGTGGAGAAACTCGGAGTATAATTAAACCATAATAGGAGTGCAGTATATGAAGAAGTTATGTAGTAAAAAAATAATGTTTGTTTTTATATTTATAATATTAGTATTTGTTATAGTTATAAAAATTATGCCTAATTATAATCAAAAGAAGGAAATATTAGAAAACAACAAAAGTAATAATTATTTAATAAATTCAAATGCAATAACAATGATGTATGAAACAGAAGCTGGAAGTGGAGAATATCAAACTACTACGGATACTTCATGGCCACAGGAAGGATATGTTTTTAATGAAAGGTTATCTGGCTGTGAAAATGGGGGAACTCTTTCATGGAATAGTGAGACAAATAGAGTAATAATGGAGTCTAACACAAGTGATAGATGTTATGTATATTTTGATGTGTATTATGAAAAACCTCGTCCTTTTTATGAAGAAGTTGCTACTTGGAATATAAATACGGAAACCCCAAATTTTACAAATACAAGTTGTAGTGAAGGGTGTGGAGAATCAACAGTAGGAATATATAAAACTGATGATGATTTAGGAACAAGCTATTATTTTAGAGGCGATGTAGAAAATAATTATGTATTATTTGCAGGCTTCTATTGGAGAATTATTCGTGTTAATGGAGATGGAACAATTAGAATAATATATGATGGCTCAAAAGGATATTTAAATGGAGAAGAAGGAAGCGATAGAGAAATAGGAACAACCAAATTTAATTCAACTTTAGATGATAATGCATATGTAGGTTATATGTATGGAACACCAAATTCTTCAAATTATGCAAATACACATGCTAATATTAATGATTCTACTATAAAAACTATTGTTGATAATTGGTATAAATCTAATATTTATGATAAAGGTTATAGCTCTTACGTAGCTGATGCAATCTATTGTAATGATAGAAGTATATATGAAGGTGTTGGATATGGGACAAATACCACAAGTTATAATGGAGATTATAGAATGAATTGGCCTGCCTATGGAAGTGCTAATCCAACCTTAAAATGTTCTCAAACTAATGATAGATTTAGTGTAAATACAAGAGTAAGTAATGTAAATGCTAATGGAGATTTAGACTATCCTGTTGGTTTAATATCATTTGATGAAGTATCATTTGCTGGTGGAACATTTATGAAAGCAAATACAGAATTTTATTTGAGCACAGGAGAATGGTTTTGGACTATGACGCCCGATGAATTACCAGCGATGACACCTTCAACATTTGCTCGAACAATAGTAGTTAGAGGAACGGGAAGTATGACTACAACACTTTTTGAAAGTTCAGAGTTTGTTGTGCGACCTGTAATTTCTTTAAAAAGAGATGTTCAAATTATCGGCGATGGAACTATAAATAATCCATATACAGTTGTATAAAAAAATTAAAACAATAGCTAGTGTAAATATAACAACAATATAATATAAAATGGTAAATAAAGTGGTATAATATAAATGAATTGGTGGTAAAATGAAGAAGTTTAAATTGAAAAAATATAATATTATTTTATTTACATTTATAATACTTACATATTTAGAATTAATATTTAGAATTTTAACTAAAAATTCAATATTTAATATTAGTTTTATGTATGTATTTTTATATAACATATTTTTATCTTGTTTAATAAGCTTTTTGGTAACTTGGGCAAGTAATAAATTAAATAAAATTCTTTATTATATAATATTAGGAATAATAAGTTTTGTATTTTCTTTACAACTATGCATTTATAAAATGTTTGGATTTTATTTTGAATTATCTTTACTTGGAGCAACGGATCAAGTAGCAAGTTTTGCGGGGGATGGTTTTAAATTAATTATTGAAAATATATTAGGTGTGATATTATTATTTTTACCATTAACATTGTTATTAATTTTAAATAAAAAAATAATCATACGTAAAGCAGAGTGGAAAACAAATATAATTAAATTTGTAAGTTTAGTAGTTATTTTTATCATATTTTTACTTACATTAAATATTAATAATAAAGATATAAATTCTGCAAAAAATTTATATTATGATGTTAATAATAATGAATTAAATATAAAAAAATTTGGTGTTTTAAATTCATTTAGAATAGATATAAAAAGACAAATATTTGGATTTGATGAAAAAATAAATATAGTAAGTCCTGGGGATTTTGAGGATGATAATAATAATGATGAAAAACCTGAAAAGACATATGAATATAATAATTTGGATATAGATTTTGAATTGTTAATAAATAATGAAAATAATAGCACAATTAAAATGATGCATGAATATTTTAACAATGAAACTGGAACACTACAAAATGAATACACTAAATACTTTGAAGGAAAAAACTTAATACTATTTATGGCTGAAAGTTTTAATGAAATAGCAGTAAGAAAGGATTTAACACCAACACTTTACAAATTAGTTAATAGTGGATTTAAATTTAATAATTTCTATACTCCAACAATTAGTAGCACAATAGGTGGAGAATTTCAAGAACTAACTGGTTTAGTTGCAGCATCTGGTTTTTTATCTCCTTGGAAAAGTGGAGAAAATTATTATCCATTTGGAATTGCTACAAGTTTTAAAAATTTAGGATATAATACATTTGCATATCACAATCATACTTACACGTTTCAAAGCCGCAATAAATATTTAGCTTCACTTGGTTTTGATAATTTCTTAGGATGTAAAAACGGATTTGAAAAAAGAATTAATTGTAATCAATGGCCAGAATCTGATGTTGAAATGATTAATACAACTTTTGAAGATTATGCAAATAGTGAAAAACCATTTTTTACTTATTATGTAACAGTAAGTGGTCATGGAGATTATGGCTTTAATTATAGTGCGATGTCTAGAAAACATAAAGATGAAGTTAAAGATTTGAATTATTCAGAAAAACCATTAGCATATTTAGCTGCTCAAATAGAATTAGATCAAGCATTAGAATTACTAATCAATAAATTAGAAGAAGCTGGAATACTTGAAGATACTGTAATAGCATTAGTAGGAGATCATTATCCTTATTATTTATCATTAGATGAAGTAAATGAAATAGCTAGTTATGAAAAAGATGGAACAGTAGAAATAAATAGAAGTAATTTTATATTATGGAATAGTGAAATGGATACTATAGAAATAGATAAAGTCGGTAGTCAAATAGATGTCCTACCAACTATATATAATTTATTTGGTGTTCAATATGATTCAAGGTTAATAATTGGAAAAGATATATTAAGCACAGAACCAGGATTAGCAATATTTGGTAATTCTTCTTGGGTTAGTGATAAAGGAACTTATTTTTCAAGCAGCAATAAATTTGTTGCCAAAGATGAAGAAGTAAGTGATGATTATATTAAATATATGAATAATGTTGTGTCAAATAAAATAATAATGAGCAAGTATATAATGACTAATGATTATTATAGAAAGGTTTTAGGTAAATAAAATGTGTGGAATAGCTGGTATTGTAACAACAAGAGAAAATAAAAAAGAACTAATTGAAAAAATGAGTGAAAGAATAAAACATCGTGGTCCGGATGGGGAAGGTTATTATATCGATGAAGATATAGCATTAGCTCATCGACGTCTTTCAATAATTGATTTATCTACTGGTAATCAACCAATTTATAATGAAGATGAATCATTAGTTATTGTATATAATGGTGAAATTTATAATTATTTAGAATTACAAGAAAAACTAAAAGATTTAGGTCATATTTTTAAAACAAAAAGTGATACAGAAGTTTTAATTCATGGCTTTGAAGAATGGGAATATGAATTACCTAAATATTTAAGGGGTATGTTTGCATTTGCAATATATGATAAAAACAAGAGAGAATTATTTTTAGCGAGAGATAATTTTGGTATAAAACCCTTGTATTATGCATACATGAATAATACATTTATGTTTGCATCTGAAATAAAAGCGTTTTTAGATTTACCAGATTTTAAAAAAGAATTAAATGAAGAAATATTAAAATCATATTTAGAATTTAGTTTTGTCCCAACAAATGAAACGTTTTTTAAAGATGTTTTTAGATTAGATGCTGGATCTTACTTAATTTTTAAAAATAATGAAATAAAAATAAGTAAATATTTTAAATTAGATTTTAAAGAAAATAAGAAGAGTTTTGAAGATGCTGTTATAGAAATAAAAAATGTAATGGAAGACTCTGTAAATAAACATTTAATAAGTGATGTAGAGGTTGGTTCATTTTTATCAAGTGGCATAGATTCATCATACATAGTATCTTTAGCTAAACCCAATAAAACATATACTGTTGGTTATGATTTAAAAAAATATGATGAAATTAAATATGCTGAAGATTTAACTGAAAAACTTGGAATAAATAATACTAGTAAAATAATAACTAAGGAAGAGTATTTAGAAAATTTAGAAAAGATAATGTATTATTTAGATGAACCAACTAGTGATCCAGCAGCAATTTCTTTATATTTTGTTGCAAAAATTGCTAGTAAAGACGTCAAGGTAGTATTATCTGGTGAAGGTGCCGATGAATTTTTTGGAGGATATAATTATTACCGTAAAGATGTTGATTGGGGATTTTATAATAAAATACCATATTTTATAAGACATGGAATTAGTTGTGTAGCTAAATTATTGCCAGAATTTAGAGGAATAAATTTTTTAATTAGACGTGGTGAAAAATTAGAAAATAATTATATTGGAGTTAATCGAAATTTCTCAGAAAAAATGGCAAGTAAAGTTTTATTAAAAGAGTATCCATTAAAAGGTGTAGATGTAGCAAAAGAAGTATATAATGAATATAAAAACTATTCTGACATTAATAAAATGCAAGCAATTGATATAAATTTTTGGTTAATGAAAGATATACTTTTAAAAGCTGATAGAATGACCATGGCATCATCTTTAGAAGGAAGAGTTCCATTTATTGATTTAGAAGTTTATAAAGTAGCATCTTCATTACCACTTGATTATAAAGTAACTAAAGAAAATACTAAAGTAGCTTTAAGAAGTGCTGCAAAGAGTGTAATCCCTACAGAAGCATATAAAAAGAAAAAACTAGGTTTTCCAGTTCCAATTAGAGAATGGATTAAAGATAAAGATTTTTATGAAGATGTTTATAATACATTAAATAATGAAACAAGTAAAAAATATTTTAATAATAAATTATTAAATAAACTATTAAAACAACATATTGAAGGAAAAAAAGATAATTACCGCAAAATATGGACAATTTATTGTTTTTTGAAATGGTATAAAGTATTTTTTGAAAATTCTTAAAATCGGTAGACAAACAAATGTTTCTATGATATATTTATAAACATAGAAAAGAGGTTAAAATGTTAGAATATATAATTATAGGTTTATTAATAATAGTAATTGTTTTATTAATTATATTAATTTTAAGAAAAAATAATAATGGAGAAATGGTAGAGCGAATAGGACATTTTGAAGCTAATATAAACAAAGAAATTGGTGATTTCAAATTTTCATTTTCTAGAAATTTAATGAATGATTTTGAAAAACTAAATGAGAAAATTGAAAGAAAACTAACATTGATAAATGATGCTGTAAATGAACGGCTTGATAAAAATTTTGAAAAAAGTAATAAAACATTTATGAATGTTTTGGAAAGATTATCAAAAATAGATGAAGCACAAAAAAAGATAGATGGATTAAATAGTGAAATAGTATCATTACAAAGTGTTTTAACAGATAAAAAAACAAGAGGAACTTTTGGAGAAGTAAATTTAGAATATATATTAAATAATGCTTTTGGAAGTAATAAAAATGGAATATATGATACACAACATAAATTTAGTAATGGATATATATCTGATGCAATTCTTTACGCTCCAGCACCACTTGGAACTATTGCAATAGATTCTAAATTTCCATTAGAAAATTATCAAAGAATGACAGATAAAAGCAAAGATAAAGAAATTAGATTGCAAGCTGAAAAGATGTTTGTTGCAGATGTAAAAAAGCATATTAATGATATTAGTGAAAAATATATTATTCCTGGTGAAACTAGCGATGAAGCTATAATGTTTTTGCCAGCAGAAGCATTATTTGCAGAAATTAATGCATATCATCCTGAACTTTTAAATTATGCATATAGTAAAAGAGTATGGATAACTGGCCCTACAACACTTATAAGCACTTTATCTATAATAAGTATGATTTTAAAAAATATGGAAAGAGATAAATATGCTAAAGTAATACATGAGGAATTAAATAAATTAAGTATAGAATTTACTAGGTATAAAGAACGATGGGACAAATTAGCAAGAAATGTTAAAACAGTAAATCAAAGCATTGATGAACTTCATACAACAAGTGAAAAAATTACTAAAAGATTTGATTCTATAAATAGTGTTGATATAGATAAATTAGTGAAAAAGGATGAAAATAACTTACTTAATTAAAAATACATATCTTTATTTTATTATCTAATTTTGTTAAAATAGAATTAAATAAAGAAGGTAGTTGATTAAATGACAATTTATTTAGTTAGTAATAATTTAGTTTTAGAAGATATAAAATATGAAACTGATGAGGCAGTAGAAGAAAAAAGAATAACCAGACCATTATCAATAGATGGAGAAAAGGAAGCTGTAAAATTAGTAAAAAAGATTGATGCGAATGTTATTTATTCATCAAATTATGCATCAGCATTAGCAACTGCTAAATATTATGCGAGTTATAAAAAGCTAGATATAAATATAAATTCTTTTTTAAATGATTCGAAAATTGGGAAACTAGGAAATAGAAATATAAAAATGCTTAGATTTATGCAAGAAAGAGATTTTGATTTTAAATTTAACAGTGGAGAATCAATTAATGAAACACAACAAAGAATGGACCTAGTATTAAATAGAATTATAAAGGGAAATATTAATAAGAATATAGTGATATTTACCCATAAAAGGGCAATACTTAGTTATTTAACTAAATATTTAGATAAGGGTTACAACTTAGATGATCGATTATTACTAACATATAAAGACAAGGTTATCTTAGATGATATAGAAAAAGAAGTAGATATAATAAAAATTGAATATAACAAAGGAAAAATATTAAATGTTGACATAATATAAAAATTATGATAAAATAGCACTCGACTGTTAAAAAAAGGGGTGCATTTTTTATGAAAATAATAGCAGAAAAATTAGATTATGAATTATATAAAGCTTTATTTGATGAAAAAGATTATAATAAAGCATATGAATTATGGCAAATAATTTCTAAAAACCCAGCAATATTAAATGAAGCATTACATTTAGATGGGGTAAAAGGAAATCCTATTAAGTCATTTGTTTCACCAACTATATGTATGATGATTTTAAAATTTCCAAATTCTGTTCCAGATGAAATATATAATAAAGTATCAAGAACGGTTATTGAAAATGGAAATTTAGCAAATTCGATAATGGCTGAAAATACAATTATTGATATGTTATCTTTAATAATGCAAAATAAAGGATTACAATTAAGTAAATATCAAAAAGATTTAATAAAAGAAAGACTATATCAAAATCGTGGAATTCAAGAAGATAAAAAAATTGTTGTTTATGGTTTATTATTAGATATTGATAGTCCACAAGTTGCATATTATGAAAGTAATGGATTAAAAGTTTCAGTTTCAGAATATGAAGGACAAAGTTTTGATAAACATGAAGTTAAATCCTATGGAGATATTAAACAAATAAGATCTTTAAGGGATTTTAGATTAGCTTTACTAAATAATGAAAATTTTACTGATAATGAAAGAGAAGCTATTGCAAATGATATTGCAGTAGATGAATTATTATTTCAAAGATTAATAAAAGATTCATTATTTGAAATATTTAAAAATAATAATTCTTTATTAGATACTATAAGTTTAGAAGATATTAGAGATAAATCTTTAGCAGAAATATTAGAATTAGTAGGAAACGATAAAAATTTAGCTGATGATATAACTTTATTAAAAAAAGTAGTTGACAGTCACTATAAAAAAGTAATTTCATTAGCTAGAATAAAAGGGTAATAATTGAAAAATTATTACTTTTTAATTATTTAATTTTATTGTATACTTAAATAGGTGATAACATTGAAAGAAAAAGTAAGTATAAATATAAGTGCAAGGCATGTTCACTTAAATGAAGAAACATTTAAAAAATTATTTGATAAAGAGCTTACAATAAGAAACTCATTAAACCAAATAGGGCAATTTGCAGCAAATGAAACTGTAACAATAAAAACTGACAAAGGATCATTTGAAAATGTTAGAATTATTGGACCATTACGTAGTTATAATCAAGTTGAAATATCCAAAAGTGATGCAAGGAAATTAGGCATTAATCCTCCGGTTAGAAAAAGTGGAAATATTAATGGAAGTGAAAAAGTTACTATTGCAACCAATAAGGGAGAAGTTACATTAGAATGTTGTATTATTGCTGATAGACATGTTCATTTAAACACATTGGATGCTAAAAAATTAAATATAGTGGATGATGAACCTTTAAAATTAGCAATATCAGGAGTTAAAAGTGGAATAATAGATATAAAAGCAAAAGTAAGTGATGATGGATTTTTTGAGGTTCATTTAGATACTGATGATGCTAATGCATTTTTGATAAATGCTGGAGATGAAGGAATTCTTTTAAAATGAGTTTTTATATAGGAAATGTTTATATTAAAGGAAAAGTAGTTGTTGCTCCCATGGCAGGAGTAAGTGATATGACATTTAGAAAAATATGTAAAAATTTTGGAGCCTCCTTAGTAGTTGGAGAAATGGTAAGCGATAAAGCTGTAGTATATGAAAATGAAAAAACATATGATTTATTAAAAATGGATGAATCTGAAAGGCCAATAAGTCAACAAATATTTGGTAGTGATGTAAATTCATTTATAGAAGCTGCTAAAATAGTCGAAAAAACAATGAAACCAGATATTATCGACATAAATATGGGATGTCCAGTTCCAAAAGTGGCAATAAAAAATCAAGCTGGAAGTGCCTTATTAAAAAATCCTCAAAAAATAAAAGAAATTGTGTCGGCAGTTGTTAAAGAAGTAAAAGTGCCAGTGACGGTAAAAATTAGAAGCGGCTGGGATGAATTAAGTATAAATGCTGTAGAAGTAGCTAAAATAATTGAAGAAGCAGGAGCAAGTGCAATAACTATTCACGCTAGAACTAGAGCTCAAGGATATAGTGGAAAGGCTAATTGGAAAATAATCAAAGATGTAGTTGATGCTGTTAAAATACCAGTAATTGGTAATGGTGATATATTAAGTTGCTATGATGCTAAAAAAATGATTGATGAAACTGGTTGCCAAGCAGTTATGATAGGTAGGGGACTTTTAGGTAATCCATGGCTTATAAGGGATTGCGTTAATTATTTAGAAAAAGGAATATTGCCAATTGAAGTAACTTTTGATGAAAAAATAGATATGATGGAATATCATTTAAAAGAATTAGTAAAAAATAAAAATGAAAAACAAGCGGTATTAGAAATGAGAGGACATTTGTTGAATTATATAAAAGGATTGCCAGAAAACAAAGAAATTAAAAATAAAATATGTAAATGTCAATATAGTAGAGAAATAATAGAAATTCTTGAAAATTATCGAAAAAAAGTAACGAGTTAAGATTTAACTAATTCGTTACTTATTTTATTTACAGGACCAGCACCAATTGTAATTATTAAATCATCAGGTGATACATTTTTCTTTATGTATTCAACTATTTTATCAAAAGAATCTATAAATACAACATTAGGATTTTTTTCTTTTATTTTATTTACTAACATATCTTCATTAATATTAAATGTATTTATTTCTCTTGCAGGATATATTGGAGCAATAATTACATTATCAAAATTACTTAAAACATTAGCAAATTCATTTAAATGTTCTTTGGTTCTAGAAAAAGTATGAGATTGAAATATCGCCCAATCTTTATTATGATTAACATTTTTTACAGAATCAAGTGTTGTTTTTATTTCAGTAGGGTGATGTGCATAATCATCATATACATAAGCACCATTACAAGTTCCTAAATATTCAAATCTACGACCTACGCCACGATACTTTTCTAAAGCAGTCTTTATAGTATTTACATCTTTAATATATTGATATGATAATGCAAAAGCTGCCAAAGCATTATAAACATTATGAATACCACTTATATTTAAATTGATTTTACATACAAATTCATTTTTATAAAATATATCAAAAGAATAATGACCTAAATTATTTTTAGATAAATTTTTAGCCCTATAATCAGAAATATTTTTAATTCCATAAGTTATTATTTTTTTATCAAAATTTATTGTAATGTCATTTGTATTTTCATCGTCATTATTTTTAATTAATAACCCATTTGAAGGCAATAGATTAATATATTTTTTAAATGATTTCTTGATATTATCAAGATTTTTAAAATAGTCTAAATGATCATTATCAATATTTGTTAATATAATTCCGGTTGGATGAAAATGCAAAAAACTATCTGCATATTCACATGATTCCATTATTAAATAATCTTTACTACCTATATTAATATTTCCATTAATTTGACTTAGCATTGCACCAATTTGAATAGTAGGATTTAAGCCTGCTTCTAAAAAGATTAATGATACCATTCCAGTAGTTGTGCTTTTACCATGTGTTCCAGAAATACACAAACAATTTTTATATTGCTTAGATAACAATCCTAAAAATTCAGCTCTTTCATAACTTTCTTTGTTTAAATTTTGGGTTTCGATTCTTTCAGGATCATCTTCATGAATTGCTGCAGTATAAACAACTATATCAGCATCTTTTATCATTTCTGGATGATGCCCATATTTAACTATTATACCATTTTTATTTAATTCATCGGTAATATCAGATTCTGTTATATCACTGCCAGTAACAGTAGCCCCTAAATCTTTTACAAGATAGGCAATACCACTCATACTTACGCCACCAATTCCTATCATATGAATTTTTTTATCATTAAACATAATAATACTTCCTTTCATAACAATTATATTTTATTATTTTATTAGTAAAATATCAATTATTAATTAATATTTGTAATTTGTGTAGGTTTGTCAAACATAAGTGACACAGTCACGACAAACCAACTATAGATTATTTTAACTTGTTAAAATAATCACG
>CALVXN010000024.1 GCA_944371315.1 uncultured Bacilli bacterium
GAGTCTAAAGGACTCAGTGAAGTAGAAATGCCTTGTAGTGATGCAAGGTCAGTCAAACTTGTTTGACTTTTGTTCTTTTATGGATTTATATCAAAAAGTTAAATAAATCTAAAAATTTATCATAATTAAAAAATACAATAAACAAGGCCCCTGCTAAAAATGGTCCATAAGGAAGCTCATTATTTTTTTTAATTATCACTGATGCAACTGCGTAAGGCAAAGCCAAAAATGAAGATAAAATTATAGTTACAAGCCCTATTGGGAAATTAAGAATTAAACCTATCAAAAAAGAAAATTTTATATCTCCCCCACCCAATGCTTCTTTTTTAAATAATATTTTACCAATATCTAATAATACTAACATAACTATAAATAATGCTACACCAGATAATATGCTTGTAATAGTGTCTTTAAAACCAATAAAAATTAATTTTAAAATTATTATTAATATTGATGATATTATTAATGGTGAATCTAATATTATCATATATTTAAAATCACTTATAAAAATAATAATTAATAGTGAACATATGATTAGACCTACAAAAAAATTATAACCATTGTTAAACCATAAATATGTAAACAAAAAAAGAAGACCAGTTGCTAATTCTGCCCAAATATTTTCACTTGAAATTTTTTTATGACAATATGAGCATTTTCCTTTTTGGAAAACATAAGAAAAAATTGGTATTAAATTATACCATTTTAATATTTTTCCACAACTATCACATTTACTTCTTGAAAATATTGCATCTTCACCTTTTGGAAGTCGTGTGCTTATTACTAAATAAAATGAACCTAGTATTGTTCCAATAATAAAAATTAAAACTGCCACTCTTAACACCTACTTTATGATATTTGATCATACATACCAAATATTGGACCTATAACTGCAATAATTATAATACCAACTATTACAGCTAAAAAAGATATCATAATTGGTTCTATAAATGATTTTAAATTATTAATTATATTTTTATGCATTGATTGATAATATTCACTAACTTTTTGCATCATGCTTGCTAGTTCACCAGTTGATTCACCAGTAACAATCATATAATATGCAACATCGGGAACTGCCCAATGGTCTTTAAAAGCTTCGGAAATTTTTTCACCCTTTACAATATTATTTATTGTTCTATACATTATTGCTTTATATATTTCGTTATTTGTAATTCTACTCAATATATCCATACTTTCAGTTATAAATACATTGTTTCTTAATAAGGATGCAAATGTTTTAGAGAATATAGTCAACTCATTATATATGATTACATCTTTTACAACTGGAATATGCATTAAGGCTATTTGCATCGTAGTTTTAAATGATTTTAATGTTTTATATAAAACTACTATTGCTATTATTGTAAATACTATTATTGCTAATAACGTTAAATAATTATTTTTTAAAAAATTACTTACATCAATAACAACCTTTGTAATGCCAGTTATTTCTGAACCATTTTGAGCATATATTTCTGTAAATTGTGGAACAACATATAGTAAAATAAATACGATTACACATATTGAAAATAATGAAACTATTGCCGGATATGTCATTGCACTTCTCATTTGTTTTTTTGTTTCATCTATTTCTGTATAATAATTTGCCATATCATCCAAAGTTTCTATTAGTGTTCCACTTGCTTCTGCTGCTTTTATCATATTAATTAATAAAGCAGGAAACATATTCCCTTGTTTTTCCAAGGCACTAGAAAATGATTCACCTAATGTTAACTCATATGAAATTGCTTTAAATGCTGTAACTTTTGATTTATCTTTTTTCATTTGGGCAGTTAATATTCTTAAGGATTCATTTAATGTTAATCCAGCTTTAATATAAGTTGACAATTGAGTAAGCCAAAATATTAAGTCTTTTGTTGACATTCTTCTTCCAAAAAGTGTTGAATCTTTATATACAAAGTCTATTAAAGGAGTATTTTTAATAACATATACATCATATCCCTCATTTAACAAATATGAATTAACATCTAACTTACTTAAACCATTCATTGTTCCAGTAATTATCTTTCCTTTAGTATCTTTAGCCTTATAATAATATACATGAGGAACTTTACTTCTTGTTGCACCAGCAGTTTGTAAATCTATTAATAAAGCTTTTTTTTGTTCTTCTAATTTTGCTAATGTTTTAGCACTATATTTATAAACCTTTTCTTTTTTAGGCTTTTTTTTAGTTTTTTCATAAATTCTATCTTCTTCATTAGCTAATTGTTGCTTTGTTTTTTTATATACTTTATCTACTTGATTACTTGTTTTATTAAATAAATATACCCAAATATCATAAAATACTGTTTTAAACCCTATTCCAGCATACATTATGATATTATAAATTATCATTAAAGGCGTTTTCAAAATACTAAGATTAATATTTTTTTGTTCATTAAATGATTCTTGCATTTATGTCTCCTACCTTTACTATAAATTAGTATATCAAAAATGAGCTTATAATACAATTGTTTTTTATTTTAACAAACAAAGTTTGAAATCAATCACATAAAAAAATATTAATTTTATATATCTTTAATATTTAATTTTGAGAGTTTAATTCATTATCTATTAACAATTTTATTCTTGTCAGTTTGATTCCAGTATAAATATTATCTTTTTGTTGAGGATCTATATTTTCATTTAAATAATCTCGCAGCATATTGCAATACTTTTCATTTCCTGAATTAAATATAACTGCAGCATGAGCTTGAACATCAGCACCATGTATATTTCGCATAAAACAATAATTATCTTGTGCAGAACCATATTCTATTACAACTTCTCCATGGGCTTTAATATCTGCTCCTGGAATTTGGGCAAATTTATAATTACGATTTGCATCTTTTGATCCTAACACAACTTTTCCATGAGCTAACACATCAGCACCTGGAATTTGCGCAAATACATAATTTAAATTTACATCTCCACTTTCAATAACTATTTTTCCATGTGATTGAACATTAGCACCTGGAATTTGGGCAAAAAAATAATTTAAATTTGCATCTCCATTTTTAATTACTATTTCTCCATGGGATTGAACATCTGCACCTGGAATTCGTGCAAATAAATAATTAATCTCAGCATCATTTGATTTTAGAACAATAACTCCATGAGCTAACACATTAGCACTCGAAATTCGCGCAAATTTATAATTTAATTTTGCATCTCCCTTTTCTATTACTATTTTTCCATGTTCTTGAACATCTGCTCCTGGAATTCGTGCAAATTCATAATTTAAATTTGCATCTCCCTTTTCTATTACTATTTTTCCATGTGCTTGAACATTAGCACCTGGAATTCGTGCAAACTTGTATGATAATATGGGATTTTTTAATTCCAATACTTGAGTTTCAAATCTTTCACATATTTCTTTCCCAGTAATTTTACCACTTTTTATTAAACTATCAATTAATTCAATAATATCATATACATCTAATTTCATAACAATGCCTCCTAATGATTTTATATATTATCATATATTTTTTTATTTTACTACACTTTTTCTAGTTAAGGATAAATCATCTTTCTTTAAACTTTTTATTAAATTAGTTAAAAGCGTATATAATAAATCTAATTCATTCATTAAATATTCTCTATAATTTGTATTTACATTATCATTAAGTTTTTCTTCAATTAAAATAATATCAGTAATAATAGAAATTATCTTTTTTACTGTATCATCAGTTTGGCATAAATCTATGTGCGATTTTAAAAATTCTATACACTCATATAAAATACTTGTTTTTTCCCCGCTAGCATTTAACTCTATAATACTTGCTTCAGTATCATCTAATAGTTCAAGGAAAAAACTAAATATTAGGTGTTTATCGCCCATATTAATTAAAAAATATTCCCATTTTTTTGAAAGACTATCTAATGCAATTTGAGTAGTTATTTCTTTTTTATTTATTTTTTTTGCTTTTACTTTAATACTTTTATATCCTTTTTCTTCTTGGTTTAATAATTTATCATAATTTTCAAGTATAGTTGATGCTAATAATCCAAATGTTTCCATATATTGAAAATGTTCTAATGATAATGTATTTTCTACTTTCAATAATTGATCTTTTAATATGCTAGAAACACTAAATTTTATTAATTCCCCATCTGAATTAAAATATTGTTTTATTAAATAATAATTGTTAGGCAAATATTTAACTAAAAGTCCAAAAATAATTGTTGCATCTTCTAAGCATAAGTTTTTATCTATTATTTCTTTTAACAATCTTTTTAATGCATAAAAAAATCTAATATTAGTTCCTAATGATTCTAAATCAATGTAAGTCAGTATACCTTTTAACGCTTTTATTCTATATGCTATTTTTTTATATTCTGCTTCTATATTTTTTAATTTTGCTAAATTTTTATCGGTGTAAATATCACTTTCTTTAATTTTAAAATATGCTATTAATGATTGAACAAAATTTTCAGTAATAGCAATTAATTGTAGTTTATCTTTTTTGCAATCTCTTTCAAAATTAAGTAATAAATCTAAATATTTATCTTGTGCATGAATATCTTGGTTTAACTTTTTTTCTAATTTCTTTTTTAGTTCTAAAATATTATATTCTTCTAATGTCATATATTTTCTCACCGCGTATGATATTTTATCATAACTGTTTACTTAATACAAATTAATTTTTTAATTTGACATTATTTTTAAAAATTACATATAATTTATTAGGTGATATTATGTTTGGTCAAAATACATTATCTTCGGCATTAACTTTAACTAAAGTTTTAGGGGGTATTAAAACTAGTCTTAATATTGTTAATCAAGTAATTCCTATATATAAAGAAGTAAAACCAATGGTAACAAACGCTAGAAAAGTTTTAAATGTTTTAAAAGAAATTAATGTTCCTAGTCCCACAAAAAGTGATAAAGTTACTTTGAATACACCTTCAAAAGAAAAAACTGTAAAAAGCTCATCTTTACAGTCTAATCCAGTATTTTTTCAATAATATTTTGTAAATTTGCTATATTACTTAAATATTTTTCATTTTTTGTTTTTTTATATAAAATATTGTTTTTTTCTAACAAATATTTATAATAATTTTTATTGTTACTTTTACCAAACAATAATTGATTGTTATTTAACTTTTCTTTGCCTTTTTCATATTTTATAATATTATAGTATTTATTTTTATCTAGTATAGCAAGCTCTTTATCTATTTTATAATTTAATTCATTCATATTTTTTCTTAAAATATCTATGTTATTATTGCTTTGAATTATTAATTTGTCTGGTAAATTTGAAGAATTTAATATTTTTATAATTGTATGAGCTCCCATTCCTGCAATTACAGCAATATCATACTTTTCACATACATTATTAAATCCATCAGATTTTATTAATTTTATTTTATTTTCTAGTTCATTTTTAGTTAAATTTTTAAAACTATTTTCTAAAACTTTTTCAGATACATCAGTTGCTGTAATTTTAGTTGTAATCTTATTATTATATAGAAAGATTGGTAAATAAGCATGATCTGTTCCAATATCTATAACTTTACTATTTTTATCTATCAAACTTGCTATAGCTTTTAATCTTTTACTAATCATTTTATTCTTCTAAAAAGTCTCTTAGCTTTTTGGCTCTTGATGGATGTCTTAATTTTCTTAATGCTTTAGCTTCAATTTGTCTTATTCTTTCTCTAGTAACATTAAATCTTTTACCAACTTCTTCAAGAGTATGACAAGTTCCATCAATTAGTCCAAATCTTAATTCTAATACTTCTTGTTCTCTTGCTTGTAAAGACATTAAAACTTCTTTTATTTCTTCTTTTAATATTTCATTTTCAGTATATTCTTCTGGTGATAAACTTGATTCATCTTTTAAGAAATCTCCTAAATGAGAATCTTCTTCTTCTCCAATTGGAGTTTCAAGAGAAACAGGTTCTTGGCTTATTTTTAAAACTTCTCTTACCTTTTCAACTCCTACACCCATTTTATGAGCAATTTCTTCTTCACTTGGTTCTCTATTTAATTCAAGTGTAAGTTGCCTTTGAACTCTTGACATTTTATTTATAGTTTCAACCATATGAACTGGAACTCTAATAGTTCTTGCTTGATCTGCTAATGCTCTAGTAATTGCTTGTCTTATCCACCATGTAGCATATGTAGAAAATTTATATCCTTTATCATAATCAAATTTTTCTACCGCTTTCATTAATCCAATATTTCCTTCTTGAATCAAATCTAAAAATAATAAACCACGTCCAACATATCTTTTAGCAATTGATACAACTAAACGAAGATTAGATTCTGCTAATATTCTTTTAGCTTCTTCATCACCAGCAGCTACTCTTTTAGAAATTTCCATTTCTTCAGTTCCTGAAAGTAGAGAAATTCTTCCTATTTCTTTTAAATACATCCTTACTGGATCATTTATGTTTATATCTTTTGTAATATCTTCATCATTTAATATTATTTCGTTTTCTTCTTCTTTGGGTTTAATTCTTATTTCCCCAGTTGATGAATCAATATCAGCTTCTGATACAACAGTTATATTATTTTCTATAAATTTGTTATATAGATTATCTAAAATATCGCTGTCTATTTCTAAACCTTTTAACTCATCTGCTAATTGTTCAAATGTTATAAATCCTTTTTCTTTTCCTAATTCTATTAAAGTTTTTTCCCTTTCTTCAATTGTTTTAATTTCGTTCATTTCTCACACTTCCTTTTTTAAATTTGTTAACTTAGTAATCAAATCCATTTTTTTGCTTATGTCCATTTCTTTTTTTATTTCTTCTTTTAATTCTTTTATTTCATCAACTTTTATAGATTTTAAAATTACATCAATACATGTATTAAACTCATCCTCACTTATTATTGTGTGTATATTTTCATTTATAATCTCATTTACCATGTTAAATAAATCTTCTTGCCGCATTATATATGTTGTAAAATCTGCAATATTAATATTATTATGTTCTAAATTATAATAAACTATTTCACTTGCTAACATTCTTTTTTCTTTTTCTTTAAAATACCCTAGTCGATTCTTATAAATTATAATATACTTAGGATCTACCATCATATGATATAAAACTTTACTTGTAGCTATATCATATTTGCTAGCTTTTGTTTTTCGTTCATAAACCACCTTTTCTTCTTTTTTTGTTTCGTTTTTATTGATACTTATTTCTCTTTTTAATATTTCTGGATCAATTTGATAATCTTTGCTTATTTTAGATATAAATATCTCTTTTGTCAAGTCATTTTCATTTTTTAAAGTTTCTAATACATCTTTTACATAACTTACTAAATCATCAACATTATTTAAATTTTTATCGTTTTTTAAATATTCTAATTTAAAATCAACAAAATTTATTGCATGCTTTATATTATCTCTTAATGCCTCTATTCCATTAGCTCTTATATATTCATCTGGATCTTTTTCTCCAGTTAATCTAACAACTTTAACATCAATATCAGCTTTTTTTAAAATTTCACCATTTTTTAATGTGGCGTTTAATCCGGCTGAATCATTGTCTAGCATTAATATAACAGGAACTTTTAATTTTTTTAATATTTCTGTCTGTTCTTTTGAAAGCGCTACTCCCATTAATGCTATAACATTTTTGATACCACTAGAACTTAATTTAATGGCATCCATATTTCCCTCAACAATTATTACATATTTTTCATCTCTTATTGCATTTTTAGCATTATGATAATTAAATAATATCTGTCCTTTCTTAAATATAACCGTTTCTTTAGTATTTATATATTTTGCACTTTCTTTTTCACCATTAAATATTCTTCCTGAAAAACCAACTACATTACCTTTTAAGTCCTCAATTGGTATGATTATTCTATTATTAAAAAAGTCCATTACATCTGTATTATTAATATATATGAGTCCTAAACTATCTAAAATATTATTACTAATATTTTTTTTAGTAAATAGTTTATATAACTCATCTTTGGATTTTGTCGCTAGTCCTATATTAAATTCTCGAATTATATCATTATTAATTCCTCTATCTTCTAAATATTTTCTAGCACTTGTTCCTAAATCTGTAAAAATATTATTTAAATAATATTTTTTAGCAAATTCCATTATTTCATATTCTTTTTTGTTTTTATTTTCATAATTTCCTAAATTTGTTGCATTTAATTTATAACCTATTTTATTTGCTACTATTTGTAGTGCTTCTAAAAATCCTACATTTTCATATTTCATTATAAAAGTAAATACATTTCCGCCAGTTCTGCATGTAAAACAATTAAACATCTGACGTTCTTTTGAAACAACTAAACTTGGTGAATGATCATCATGAAAGGGACATACTGCTACATAATTTTTACCTTTTTTTGTTAATTTTAAATAATCAGAAATAATATCAACAATGTCTGCTTGTTCTCTAATAGCGTTAATTTCTTCATCTTTAATTATTGCCATAATATTCCCCTCTACATTTATATTATTTCATCTTTATATTTAATTTCTTTTTTATAATTTGTTCATTTTTTTAAAATCGACATTATTTTATCATTTTTTAAGCTTTTTGACAATAGTGGATATAATATACTTATTAGAAAAATACTTAAAATAGCGCCTTTATAAAATGCAACAAATTTGCATAATATACTTGATAATATTCCTAATGCTATTCCATATAAAATCATACCATTTTTTGTTACTGGAGAACTCGGTAAGTCTGTTGCAATTAATATAAAGGAAATGATTGCGTTTCCATTAATAATATCTAATAAATCAAATGAATTTAAAAAAAGTGATATTAAACAAAAACTAATAATTGCTGAAAAAGCTACGCTTTTTTTATAACTACTAAATACACTGTTAATTACTATAATTAATAATGATAAGATTATATTGGTTGTTGCTAATCCCCCAATGTTTCTTCCCCATAATAAATCCCATGTATTAAATGAATATATTTCGTTTTTTTCTAATAAATTCAAATAGCTTGCATTTCTAAATAATAAAAGTATTATCATTATTAATATATATATAAAAGCCAACTTATTATATTTTAATTTATTTGGTAATATATTTATTATAATGAATCCAGCAAGAAAGCTAATTAGGTAAATAAATATATTAACTGAAGGAGGCATAAACATTGGAATTATAATTGGTGTTAATATATCTATACTCCAAAATGGTTTCTTTTTCCATATTACATGTATTATATAATATATTATTAGACTCAATATCATCAAATATATTAATTTAAAAATAGATAATATATTTATTATATCTTTTTGATAAATTAATAATCCATTTTTATATATTCCATAAAGCATTATAGGAATTAAACTAATTATATAAATAATAACTATTCTTTTGATTGAATTTTTTGAATGAATATATACATTATTCATTTTTTTCACCACTGTCTTTAATAAATTTTCTTAAATTTATATTTGCTGGGCAAATATATGAACATAAACCACAATCTATACATTTATGGTAATCGCTTTTTTCCAAAGGATTTATTTTAATGGGACAAATACTGATACATTTTCCACATTTAATACATTCTGAATCTTTTATTTTTGCTTTTTTCATAATATTTATTGAAAATATTTCATCTGTGATAATTAATTTTGCGCTATCGCTTATCTCATAACCACCCATTAAACCATTTACTATTATTAAATGTGGTTCATTAATTTTTATGTATTTTTTTATTATTTCATCTAATAAACAATACTTTTTAACTTCTAATACTTTTCCACTTTCAATTGCATCACCAGATATTGTAATTATTTTTGTTGTATTATCTTTTCCAAATATGTATTTTGTCATATTATAAATTTCTTCAATCAGCCAATACTCACTATTTGAATCTAATTTTAGTTTTTCAAAAATAAATTCTTTTCTTCCAAGTAAATACTCATCATTTACTAATGTTAACTTTATATTTGGATATGTTCCTAATTCATTTAAACAATCATTAATTATATTTGCTTCATTATTTTTTACTATTAAATAAATATTATCTGCTTTAAAATAGATTCCTAATTCATCAATTAGTTCTAATATTTCTTTAATATTTTCCTTTAAAATTATTATATTATTATATACATACGGTTCATCATTTATTGCACTTATAACAATGTTTTTTATTAAATTATTATTTACAAGTTTTTGATATAAATTTAATTCATTATTATCTTTTAATATTTTTATGAGATTTTTAATGTCTATTTTATCTGGTTTTACCTTTTTATTTTCTGTCATTTCTCTAAAATCATTTTCTATAAATAGTGTATGTAAAATTTTATTTTTATTACAATATTTTTTATATCCTTTAATAATTCCAGAAATTGTTGATTTTGTATTATTAAATATTGTTTCATCTTTATATACATATTTTTTTTGTATGTTTATCATATTTTCAAAGGGTATTTCTATGCAATCGGGGTTTAAAAATTTTTCTAATTTCTGATTTATTTTTATTTCAGGATTTTTTTCTAAACTAATTAAATTCATTAGTTAAACTCATCTCTTTCTTTTAAGTATTTTAAAAGATTTTCTGCAACATTTTGTGGTATTATTTTACTTAAATCATCAACACTTGCTTCCTTCATCCTTTTTATACTTCCATATTTTTTTATCAATTCTTTTTTTCTAATTTTGCCTATTCCATCAATATTATCTAAAACACTAGCAATACTTCCCTTATCTCTTAAAGTCTTATGATATGTTATTGTAAACCTATGAACTTCGTCTTGAATTCTAGTTAAATAATGAAAAATATCACTATTTCTTGGTATTTCAATTGTATTTAGGGTATCGCCATCTATAAGTTCGTTAGTTCGATGATGATTATCTTTTTTTAATCCACATACCTTTATATTAATATTTAAACTATTTAAAATTTCTTTACAAGCTCTTATTTGATTTTCTCCACCATCAACCAATATTAAATCTGGCATTTCGCTTTTTTCAAGTAAGGCTCTAAAATATCTTCTATAAATTACCTCTTTCATCGTGTTATAATCATCGTTTTTGTCAATTGAAACTTTGTATTTTCGATATTCTTTTTTATTTGGTTTTCCATTTTTAAATACAACCATACCACTTACAGCAAATGATCCAAATAGATTTGAATTGTCAAATGCATCTATTCTATCAAGTATTTTTAAATTTAATAATTTTCTTAATTCGTCATTTGCATTAATTGTTCTTGCTTCATCATTTCTAATAATTGTAACTTCTTGTTCTAAACTTATTTTTGCATTTTCTAAAGCCATTTTTAGTAAGTTCTTTTTATTTCCTTTTTGGGGAATATATACTTTTGTTTTTAATATATTTGAAAGAATTACTTCATTTAAACCTTCTTCAATTAAGATTTCTTTGGGTATTTCATGTCTATTATAAAAATTTATAATATAAGAATTAACTTCATCATATACATCACTTATTAAATAGAATTTCTCGTTATTACCACCAACTATTTTACCATTTCGAACAAACAATATTTGAACAGATATTAATCCCTCATTAAAATAATAACTTACAACATCTCTATTAACATAATCGTGTAATTCTACTTTTTGTTTATCTAGGATTACTTCAATAAATTGTAATTCTTTTTTTAAATCTAGGGCTGCTTCGAAATTTAAATTATTACTAAAAATATTTATTTTTTCTTTTATCTTATCAATAAGTATTTTGTCATTTCCTTTTAAAAAATCAAGTATTTCTTCTTCTATTTTTATTAATTTTTCTTTATCTATTTTTTTTTGACAATATCCTAAGCATTCCCCAATGTGATAGAATAGGCATACATTTTTGGGCATTCCTTCACATTTTTTTAATGGGTATAATCTATTAATTAAATTAACAATTTTTCTTGCTGCATAAGCATTTGGATATGGTCCAAATAATTTTTTATTATCTTTTTTCTTAATATTTAAATATCTTGATACTTTTAATTTTGGATAAGGTTTATTTATATACTCTATATAGGGATAACTTTTATCATCTTTAAGTAAAATATTATATTTTGGATTATATTCTTTTATTAAATTAAGCTCTAATATAAAAGCTTCTTGCTCAGTTTCAGTAGTGATATAAGTAAAGTCTACTACTTCACTTACCATTTTTGCTGTTTTTCCTGTTACATTACCTTTAAAATAACTATTTACTCTTTTTTTTAAATCCTTTGCTTTACCTACATATATGATATTATTATTGGCATTTCGCATTTGATATGATCCTGGTAAATGAGGTATTGTTTTTAATTTTTCCTTAAGCATTTTTTCCACCATTCTTATTATACTACAAATTTAATTTTTTTTAAGATATAATATTAATGGAGGTTTTATGAAACTTATAAATTCTTCTAAAATTGAAGTTAAAAAATCGAAATTTATTTCTTATTATTATAATTTGGATAATCAATCTGAGGTGAAAGAAATTTTAAACGATATAAAAAAAGCACATAAAAATGCAAAACATGTTGCTTATGCTTATGTATTTAATAATACTGCTGGTAAAAGTGATGATAAAGAACCGTCTGGAACTGCTGGTGGACCACTTTATAATCTGTTAGTTTTAAATAATTTAACTAATGCTTTAATAATAGTTGTAAGGTATTTTGGAGGTATAAAGTTGGGCGTTGGACCATTGACGCGAGCATATAAAGAAGCAGGAATTATGGCATTAAAAAAATGATTAAGCAATCATCTTTTTTATTTCATCTAGATTTTTAAATCCAATTTCTTTTTTAATTTCTTTACCTTCAACAAATAATATTAGTGTTGGTATACTCATGACACCAATTTTTGCCGCAAGATCAGGAAATTCATCTACATTTATTTTTAAAATATCTATTTCATTTACTTGTTCTAATATTGGTCCTAACATTTTACATGGTCCACACCATTCTGCATAAAAATCCACTAATATTTTTGAACTATTAATCATTGGTTCAAAATCTTCTTTTTTTTCTAAATGTTTTATCATTTTTTCCTCCTTAACTTAAAATAATTGTGTTTTCAAATTGCAATTTTTTATCATCTATTAATTTTTGAGCATCTTCTTTAGTAATTATATTATATTTTATTAAAATTTGTAAAACTTCATAATCTGCTTGTTCACGATTTTCATTATTTTCCATTTCATCTAAAACTTCATCTATTTCTTCTAAAGCTTTAGTAGTGCTTACTGCTAAATTACCTATGATTGGAGTTCTTTCTAACACAACAATAGCAAATTTGCTATCTCCTACCATTTTTTCTGTTTGAGGCATATGATATAAAATAAACATAACTAAAAAAGCCATTATTATTCCTTCAACTAATCCTAGTAATGCTCCTAAGATTTTTGATGGAATTGCTAAAATAATTGTTAATTTCAATAATTTTTCTACAATTCCTGCTAAATTAACTATGATACTTAATATACAATAAAATATTACAAATAATAAAATAAATGCTATTAATTCATATATTAAAATGTTAATCGATGAAATTCCATTAAATACGCCACCAAAATTATAAAAAGGTAAAAAATCCATTAGTAAATTGGCTATAAAATCTTTAAAAACAAAAGCTAAAACTAAAACAGTGCATGTTCCTACTAATTGAACTATACTTTTTATAACCCCTCTTTTAAAACCCCAAACTGTAAATAATAATATTATTAATATACATACTACGTCCATCAAATTCATATTTTATTTCTCCTTATTTTAATTATATTATAATTATGGTGAAAAATAAAGTTAAATATGTTAAAATTATGAAAAGCGAGGTAAAAAATGACAATTGTTTTTAAAGTTAGTGATAATGTAAAAGATAAAATGATTAAATATTATGAAAAATTAAAAAGAGATAAAACTCCTCCTTATGCAATATTTCAAGCTATAGAAGCCGATACAATTATTACTTTATATGAAAGTGGTAAGGCTATGTTTCAAGGTATAAGTGCTGATATTGACGCAAATATTTGGATTGATTTAGAAAAGAAGCTAAATAATAGGATTATAGATATTAAAACTGGTAAAGATAAAAGTAACAATAATAAAACCAATAAACAAAATTTTAATAATTATAATACTATTGGTTCTGACGAAGTAGGAACTGGAGATTATTTTGGCCCTATTGTAGTAAGTGCTACTTTTGTTAGTTCAGAAAATGTTGATTTTTTAAATGAATTAAAAGTAATGGACTCTAAAAAACTTACTGATGAAAAAATAAAAAAAATAGCTCCTTTAATTATTAATAAAATACCTTATTGCACTTATATTTTAAATAATGAAACATATAATAAATTTTACAATAAGAATCTTAATATGAACAAAATTAAAGCTATTCTTCACAATAAGGTTTTATTAAATATGGTAGATAAATGTAAAAACTATGATAAAATCGTTGTTGATCAATTTACTCCCCCCAAAAGCTATTATAATTATTTAAATGATGCACCTAAAAAAGTTACTAATATAACTTTTACTCCTAAAGCGGAGGACCAATGTTTAAGCGTTGCATGTGCATCAATCATTAGTAGATATGTTTTTTTACAAGAAATTGAAAAAATAAGTAATGATATTGGTGAGATAGTTCCTAAGGGGGCTGGATTAAATGTAGATAAATTTGCTAGCGATTTAGTTAAAACAAAAGGCTTTAGCATCTTGGAAAAATATGCAAAATTAAATTTTAAAAACACAGAAAAAATTAAGGATGATTTAAGGTAGTCATCCTTTTTATGTGCAAGCTTCTAATAAGAAATTATATATAGCAGTATTTTTATCCCATATTCCTTTTTTAATATTTTTATCTAAGTTGCATAAATCAACTAAGTTTTTCAGCAATTCTTTTTCTTTATAATGAATAGCATTATTATATAGTTTATCGATTTGCCAATCTGCTAAATTTAAATTATTACTTATTTCTCTTAAACTAATTTGGTTTTGATACATTTTTGATACATAATACATTAAACGATATTCTCTAGCTAATAAAATTATTAAGCTAGTAGGTTCTACTTTATATATTCTTAAACTATTATATATTTTTATACTTTTTTTTAAATCTTTTTCTATTACAGCATTAACAAAATGAAAATTATTATTATCTAATTCTTCACCTAATATTTTAGTTATATCTTTTAATTTAATAGTGCATGGAAAATTATAATATATGAATATTTTATCTAATTCATTAAACATTATATCTAAATTATTATATGAATTATTAATTATATAATTTATTGAGTTATAATCTATTTCAAATTCATTTTCATGGACATATTTTAAAATTGTTTCTGTTAAAGCTCTTTTGTCCATTTTGGCATTATATATTAATTTATAATTATCCTTAATTTCTTTTACTATTTTTTTTCTAGAATCTATTTGTTTTTGGGTTGTAAAAATAATTGTAGTTGTTAAATTAGGATTTTTTAAATAATTTAAAATAATTTCTGAATCCTTTTCATCTATTTTATCTGATCCAAAAAAATCCGCATTATAGACAACTATATATTTTTGTTCTCCTGTCAATGAAAAATAATTTGCTTCTTCTATAACCTCCTTAATATTAAATTTATTCAAATTGTATTTTATTACTTGATTATCTTTTATAATTTTTTTAACTTCTAAGTCAATTAAATGGTAACTTTCAATACTTATCAAATATACATTCATAATTTCCTCTTACAAACATTTTACTATAATTTTTGAAATAAGAAAAGAGAATCTCTTCTCTCATCTATTTAAACATTATATAATGTATTATATTTTATGCAATATTTTACATAAAGCTAATTGGTTTATTATTCTTCAATGTTAAAAATACTGTATATTCCTAAAACACCATCATAATAATAATTCATTATTTCTGCACATAGTTTCATTTTATCTTGATCGATATATTTATTATCTTTGTATTTAATTAATATATCCTCAAAAATCATATTATAATAATAAGTTATTGATTGATATTTTGATGAAATAACAATATTTACTAATTCATCGACTTTTTCTTTTATTTGTTCCTCACAATTAGCTAATATGTATTCATTTATGTTTATTATTTCACCGTTTATTCTTATGTCTTCTCCTAAAATTTTGGCTAATTTCTTTTGAATTGGTAATTTTTCATTTTTTATATCATTTATTAAATAATTTTTATATTCTAAGGTCTTTTCTACTGTATATTTTGATAATTCTTTTTGTTTGCTCATATCATTATTAATTTTTTTATTAGTTTCAAATTTTATATTATTTGATTTTACTAAAATTGCTTCATCATTTTTGGCAGGGTCTATTAATACCACATACTTTGGTTTTATATTTGAATTTAATTTCCATACGTTGTCATTTTTTTTAACTAGTGCTAAACATATTTTTAGCTTTGCATTTTCTTTTCTTAACATTGGATATAATGGTATGTAATCGTCAATTTTTTCATTTTGTATTATTTTATTTGCTATATTTAGATAGCTATCTAAATTATTCATTAAATTTCTCCTTTATTTTTTTGCGAGCATTATATAAGTAATATTTTATATTATTTTCATTTATTAGTAGTAGTTTATTTATTTCTTTTATATTAAAATCATTGTAATAGTATAATTTAAAAACTTTCATTTCAGTATTTGTTAATCCTATTTTATCTATATTTTTAGTAATATCTTTGTATATTATTTTGTCTATTATATTTGTATCTACATCTATTAATTCATCCTCCTTTATTTCAACCAATAACTCGTCTTTTTTCTTATTTCTTATTTTTTTACACCATAAATTGTATGCTATTTTCCATATTAAATTATCTAATTTTTGAATATTAATATTTTTGCCTAAATATTCAAAAATTGCAACAAATATACTATTGGTTAAATCTTCAGCATCTTCTTTATTTCTTAATTTTTTTAATGACCAATAATAAATTTTATTATAATATTTATCATATACTTCTTTCATAATTGCTCACTCATTTATATAGTACCAATAATTTAATCTTGGTTAGTTTTTTTAGTATAACATTATTTTTTTCTTTACGGAATATATTTTTGAAATACAATTTTATTATTAATTTTTATTTCAACAGTTCCATCTTTATCAGTTCTATAAACTTTGCTATTTTCTAACCTTTTAATAACTTCTTCATTTGGATGGTTGTAACGGTTATTTCGCCCAACACTTATTATAGAATATTTTGGATTTATTTTATCAATAAAACATTGATTGCTTGATGTTTTACTACCATGATGACCAACTTTTAATATATCAATATTTTTTATATTGTATTCTTCTAATATATTTTTTTCAACATTTACTCCAGCATCTCCCATTAATAGTTTTTTTTATTTAATATTTCAAAATATAATACTAATGAATTATTGTTTTCATTATCATATATTTTGTTATTTAAGAAATGCATATTAGTTGATTTTAATTTGATTTCATTTACATTTTGATAATATGGTATTTTTTTATTATCTAGTATTTTTATAATATTTTTTTCTAAATTACTTATATTTCCTTTTCTAGTTAAATTTCTTTGATAAAATCTTTTTTCATCTTCAGTAAGTTCGCTATATTCTTTTTCACTTA
>CALVXN010000025.1 GCA_944371315.1 uncultured Bacilli bacterium
AGTCTAAAGGACTCAGTGAAGTAGAAATGCCTTGTAGTGATGCAAGGTCAGTCAAACTTGTTTGACTTTTGTTCTTCTAACTGAATATTCAGTGTCATTGTATTTAAATCTATTATTGTATTTGGCGGGATACTTTGACTTTTAACGTATCCATAACCATTAGATTCAAGTTTTAAACCAACTAAATTACAATATGTTTTTACTTCATTCAAGCTCCAATTTGTCATATCTGGCATAGTTACTTCTTCACCATTAGTCAATAAAAACAATTTATTACCATAAAGTATTTCTGTATTTTTTAAAGGATATTGATTAATTATATATTTTCCATTTCCAATCACATTTATAGATATATTTTTATTTTCTAAAAGGGTAACTACATTGTTAACCTCTTTACTTATATAATTTTCCAATTTAACAACTTTACTTAAATCATTTTTACTTGTTGTTTCTGTTAATTTTGCATATTTTGCTATTTCTTCAATAGCTGTAGTTATTACTTTAGCAAATTGACTACTACGCCCTTCTACTTTTCTAGCTACTGCATATACAATGTATTTGGGATTATCTTCTGGGAATATTCCTGCAAAAGATTTTATTGTATCATATTCACCAGTTAAATATCCTCCATTAGGTGATGCTATTTGAGCTGTTCCTGTTTTTCCCATTAAACTTAAACCATCTATTTGCCAATATGTTGTAAGTCCTTCATACACCACTTTATGCATTAATTCATGCATTTCTTCAACGGTTTCACTACTATATACAGTGTTTACTACTGTTCTTTTACCTTCGTAAATAATTTTACCATCACTATCTACTATTTTATCAACTATGTAAGGTTTAATAACATTTCCATCATTGGTCATACTAGTTAATGCTTGTAGCATTTGAATAGCTGTTACACTTACTCCTTGACCAAACGATGAATTAGCTAACTCTGATTTATAAATAACATCCATGTCACCAGTTACTTCATTCGATAATTCAATTCCTGTTTTTTTACCAAATCCTAGTGCATCATAGTAGTCTGGTAACTTCATTTTTCCATTTTCTAATAACCTAAATGCTAGTGTTGTTGCTGCAACATTTGATGAATAAGCAAAGCCAGTATCAAAACTGATTTCTCCCCAAGTTTTATCTGAATCTCCAATAATAGTTTCTGAATCTACCTGAATAGTTCCTGATTTATAAATTTCATCCCCGTCATACAAGCCTTCCTCAATAGCAGATGCAAAGGAAAATATTTTCATAACCGATCCTGGTTCATATTGGTAACTTACTAGTGGATTCATATAACTTTTTATTGTATTTGTGTCATTTGGATTAAAACTCGGACTTGTTGCGCTTGCTACTATAGCTCCAGTATTTGCATCCATTACTGTAAATATTGCCCAATCTGTATTATATTCTTTTTCATAAGTTTCAACTGCTTTTTCTGCTATAAGCTGAATACTTGAATCTAAAGTAAGATAAATATCTGCACCATCTTCAGCTAAAACTGTATCTTCGGGTGTGTTTGGGATTTTATAATTACTTGATGTATATTTTAAATATTTAGTATAACCATCAGTTCCTGATAATAAATCATCATAATAGCCTTCTATTCCTAATTCTCCAACTAATTTTCCCTCTTTATTTTCTTTAGCATATCCAATTATATAAGAAGCAAAACTTGAGTTACTATAATATCTTTTTTTGGAATCACTTATAAAGTCTATTCCTGGTAAATCTAACTTTTCGATAGCACTTTTTAATACTTCTGTTATTCCTCTTCCGCCAGGTCCGAGTTCAACTTGATAAGCATTCTTACTTAAAAGTTCCAAAATTCTTTCTTCACTCATATTTAATAATGGTGCTAATTCTTTAGCTGTGTTTTCTTTATCAACTACATGTCTTGGATTTTCAGGGTCTGTTGTTCTTGATTCATTTAAATAAGCTATTACTGTATAGGCATTAACTGTAGTTGCTAATTCATCTCCGTTAGCATCAAAAATACTCCCCCTATTAGAATATAAAGTTTTTGTTACGGTAGATATTGATGCCGCTTTTTCTTGAAGATTTATTCCATCAACTTCTTTACTTAAAACAACATATGAAACTTTAATAATTGCACACACAAATAAAAGAGCAACTATTAAAATAATTCCTTTAGATATTTTAACTGTTACTCTTTTTTTCATCTTTTACCCCTATTCTGCTGATATTATCTTTATGTTGCTATTTACATAAGACAAACCATATTCTTCAGCTATTTTTTGTATATTTTCTAAACTTGCTAATTCATCTACTTGCATAGTTAAACTTTGATTAACTAACTTTTGATTTTCAATATTATTTTTTAGTTTTTCAACTTCATTATTAGTTTCACTTAATAATGAACTTGTATATACATTAAACATTGGTATAGCTAGTAATAACATTATTATTAAGCCATACATAAATTTTTCACCTTTAAGTAATTTTATTTTTTTTGTCTTTTTACTAGCCATACTATCATATCCTTTCTACTATTCTAAGTTTTGCACTAGAACTTCTAGTATTTTCATTTATTTCATCTTCACTAGGAAGTATTGGCTTTTTATTTATTATTTTTATTATTGGTTTATATTCTTCTGGAATATCTTTTAAACCTTTTACTATTTCATCAACTTCGCTATATTTTTTAAATATGTTTTTTACAATTCTATCTTCTAGGGAATGAAATGTTATTACACATAGTCTTCCACCCTTTTTTAATAAATTTATCGCATCTGGTAAAACACTTTCTAATACTTTTAATTCATTATTTACTTCGATTCTTAATGCTTGAAATATTTTTCTTTCTGGATGGTTTTTATAAAAATAATTAGCTCCCACTGCTTCTTTAATTACTGACACTAAATCTAGTGTTGTATTTATTTGTTCTTTTTTAGATACAATTTTTTTGGCTATTATTTTACTTAGTTTTTCTTCTCCATATTGAAAAAATATTTTAGCTAATTCTTCTTCAGTATATCGATCAATTATGTCTTTTGCACTTATTCCTTCGCTACTCATTCTCATATCTAATGGACCATCATGCATAAAGGAAAATCCTCTTTTTTCATCATCGATTTGAGGTGAAGAGAAACCTAAATCAAAAATTATTCCATCAACATCTTTAACATTATTATCATTTAACAATTCTTTCATATTTACAAAATTAGATTTAAATATTTTAAAATTATTACTAATTTTCTTTAACTCTTCATTTGAGTAATTAACTGCATTATCATCTTGATCAAAACCATAAAGATAACCAGTTTTCAACTTTTTTAATATATCTTTTGAATCACCAGCATAACCAATAGTTGCATCAACATAAATACCATTATCTTTAATATTTAATCCTGCAATTAATTCTTTTTTTAATACACTATAATGTAACATGATTACTCCTCAAATAAATGTTCTGCTATTTCTTCAAGTTGTTCAGAATTTTCATTCATAAAGTTGTTAAATGCGTCCTCACTCCAAATTTCAAGTCGGTCATTCACGCCGATTATTACACATTCTTTTTTCAAACCGGCGTAACTAACCAATGGGGAGGTAATGTTAATTCGACCACTTTTATCGAACTCACAAACAGTAGCACCAGAAAAGAAGGACCTAGTAAATGTTCGGGCATCTTTTTTAGTGAAAGGTAGAGTATTTAATTTGCTAACTAATTTTTCCCATTCGCTAGTTGAATATACATATAAACATTTTTCAATTCCTCTAGCAATTACAAATGTATCTCCAAGTTCTTCTCGATATTTTGTAGGAATAACTAATCGGCCTTTATCATCTATGTTATGATGATATTCACCCAATAACATCTTATCCCCCACTTTCTCCCACAGTTTACCACTGTCTATTATCATACTACCAAAAAACTAAAAAAAAGTAAATATTCAATATTTACTTTTATGATAATTTACATATTTTTACATTAATTTGTTATATTTTTATTTTTTGTAATTTTTCACTAAATCTATAATTCCACTAATAAAAAGAATTAAAGAAGCAATAGCAAAAGGAAAACATAACTTCAAAATAAGTAACATCCCACTTAAAAAATCACATTTTTTATAACCTACTAATGATGAAGAACAATTTACTCCTCGAATGGTATAATAAACTGCAATTTCTAAAAATATTATTAAAGGGATTAACTTTAATATTGCTCAAATTGTTAATTTTTTATTTATTTTTAATTTTTCTATTTGTTTATTAAAGTCTACATTATTACATACAAATGAGCCAGAAACTACTCCATCTGCTTTGCTAACTAACTTTATTGTTTCATCATTAATTCCACCATCAATGTATATTTCAAATTCATTTTTATTTTTATATTTTAAAAGCTCATCTAATCTTTTGGCCGTTTCTTTTAAAAACTCTTGTCCTCCTTTACCAGGAAAAACACTCATTAATAAGACTCTGTCAATAAAAAGATAGTAATCATTATATTTATCTATTTCTTCATTTGGATTTATTACAATTCCTGTCTTAATATTATGCCTCTTTATTTCTTTTAATATTTGATATGGATTATCCTCAGTATCTGGATGAATATAAATACATATTGGGTTTAACTTAAATAATTCATTAAAATATTTTGATGGCTTATCACACATTAAATGAATATCTATTGGTTTATTAATATTTTTAAATAATGAATATAAATTACTAATATCTAAATTATTATTTTCAACATATATTCCATCCATTAAATCAACATGTATTCCATCTGCTGTAGATTCATCTATTTTTTTTATTGTTTCCTTTTTTTCATATAAACTACTTATATAACTTACTACTATTTTCATTTATCTCCTTTAAAAATCTAACATAATTTGTATATCTTGATGGTAAAATTTGAAATTTACTTAAAGCTCCAATTACACCACAATTTTTTTCTTTTGTGTGTGTGCAATCTTTAAATGCGCATTTATACTCATCAAATTCATTAAATGCATTTTTTAATTCATCAATAGTTAAATCATTTAAATCTAATGCACTAAATCCTGGTGTATCAACAAAATATGTTTTTCCTATTTTATATAATTCTGTATGTCTAGTTGTATGAACCCCTCTATTTAAAGCTTCACTAATAGGTTTTGTTTCAAGATTTAATTTTTTATCTAATTTATTTAATAAAGTTGATTTCCCAGCCCCAGTTTGTCCTGTTAATACTACTACTTTATTTTTTAAATTTTTTTTAATTCTAAGAATTTGTTTATTTGAAAAAACTTTTATACCTAACTTTTTATAATAATTAAAAAACTTTTTAATCTCTTTTGATTCGTTTTTGTTTAATAAATCAAGTTTAGTTAATATAATTATTGGTTCTATATTTTTAGATTTTATAATAGTTATTTGTTTATCTAATAATGTATAAGATAAATCTGGTTTTTTAATGCTTGTTACTATTAATGCTATATCTACATTAGCAACTACTGGTCTATCTAACTTGTTTACCCTTTCATATATTTTATCAATGGTTAATGTATCTATATTTATTTCTACTTTATCACCAACAACAGGGGAAAGTTTAATATTTCTAAACTTTCCCCTAGCATTACACTCGTATTTTTCCCCATTTATTTCTACTGTATATAAATTGCTTATTTGCTTTGTAATACGTCCTATCACTATTCTAATCCTCCAGAATCATCTGGTGTGTCAATTTCTCCTGTTGGTTCTTTTGCTACAGTTATTGTTAATTTAGCTCCACTAACAACAGTAGTTCCGGCACTTCTACTTTGTTTTATTATAGTGCCAGGTTCATATTCGTTAGTTTCTAAATATTCAATAGTTAAATTAATTTCATAATCTTCTGCAAATTCTTCAACTTCAGCTATACTATATTCATCTAATACAAAGTCTGGATATTTATTATCAAGCTTTGGAACATATAATGTAATTGAATCCCCTTCTGATAATTTTGTCCCCGCTTCAACTGATTGCTCAATGATTATTCCTTCTTCATAATCATTTGGATCATCTTCTTCAGGTATTTCTTTACTTTCTACATAAACATTTAAATTTAATGCCTCTAATTTTCCTTTAACTTCAGCATAATTTTTTCCAACATAATCTTCAATTTCAACTGTAATATCTCCTAATGATACATATAATGTTACTTCAGTTCCTTCTTTTCTTATTGAACCTGCTGCAGGTGATGTTCTCGTTACACTACCTTCAGGTATAGTTTCACTTGCTTCTTCTCGTTGTTCATCTAAAACTATAAATCCTGCATCTTGTAAAGCTTTTATTGCATCTGTAACATTATATCCAGAAACATCTGGTATTTCTTTTTGCTTTGATGAAGTTATATAAGGTATCAATACAAAAATCGTTGTAATAATTACTACTAAACCTACAAAAATGCTAGCAAGAACTACCAAAATCTTGTTTTGGGATTCACCAGTATTTTTATTTACTTTCTTTGCTATAATTTCATCCTCCTTTGTTTCTTTTTTAGATGGTTTTTTTTCTTTATTTTCAGTTTGTTTTACTGTTTTTAATAGCTTTGTATCGTCATAGTCGTGCTCAGGGTATTTAAATGTTATTTTAAGTTCATTTGCTCTAGACTCATCTAAGCATGTTTTTAAATCTTCGTGCATTTCTCTTGCATCTGCATACCTGTTTTTGGGATTTTTAGCAGTTGCTTTTAAAATAATATTTTCAACACTCTGTGGAATTTCTGGGAGTTCATCTTTTATACTTGGCATCGGCTCTTTTAAATGTTTAAGCGCAATTTCTACAGCATTATCACCTTTAAATGGAAGTTTACCAGTTAAAAGCTCATACATAAGTATACCAATTGAATATATATCGCTTTGAAGCGTTGCCCCTTTACCACTGGCTTGTTCTGGTGGCAAATAATGAACACTTCCCATTACAGAATTTGTTTGAGTTAGTTGTGTAGCATTCATTGCTACCGCAATTCCAAAATCTGTTATTTTAATAAGACCATTATCTAATATTAAAATATTTTGTGGTTTTATATCCCTATGTATTATATATGAATCATGTGCAACACTTAAACCATTGGTTATTTGTCCTACTATATCAATTACTTCTGATACTGTTAATTTTCCACGCTTTTTCAATAAATTTTTTAAATGTTTACCTTCAACATATTCCATTACTATATAATATTCGCCATTATCTTCGCCTACGTCATATACTTCTACAATATTAGGATTGGAAAGACTACTAGCAGATAATGCTTCTCTTTGAAAACGGCGAACAAATTTTTCGTCATTTGCTAAATCACCACGTAAAACTTTAACAGCAACATTTCTATCAAGGATTGTATCATATGCTAAATATACATTAGCCATGCCACCTTCTCCAATTGATTTTATAATTTGGTATCGATCACTAATTTTTTGCCCCTTCATTATCATGCTATATCACCACTTTCTCGAACTAAATAAGCAATTGAAATATTATCAGTTCCCCCTCGTGCATTGCATTTTTTTATTAATTTTATTACTTTTTCTTCAACTGTTAAATTTTCTTCTAATAAAACTTTTTCTATTTGTTCATCATTGAGCATTCCAGTCAGTCCATCACTGCATAATAATATTGCATTACTTTCATTATCTACTACAAAAATGTCTGGTTCTGCTTTTTCCGCTGCCCCCAATGCTTTCATTAATACATTTTTCTTAGGATGATTTTTAGCTTGTTCTTCGGTTAGATCACCAGCCTCTACTAACAAATTTACCAAAGTATGAGGTTTTGTAACTCTATGCAGTTTATTATTTTTCATAACATAGCCTAAAGAATCCCCTATATTTGCAAATATTAAATATTCTTTTGTTACTATTGCTGCTACCAAAGTTGTCCCTAAACCTTTAGAATTTTCATGAATTTCTCCATAATCTAATATTTCTTTATTTATTTCATTTATATTATCACTTAACCAATTTACTGCATCAATTTTTGTTCCAATCGATGCACTTTCTGTAAACCTTTTACCCAAATGGGCTACTGTTAGAGCACTTGCTACTTCACCTTTTCTGTGCCCTCCCATGCCATCAGCTACAACCAAAAGATATTCATTATTTATATTTTTTAATATTGTAACACTATCTTCATTATGTTCTCTAACTTTTCCTGTGTCTGTTAAATAAAAAGATTTCGTATTAATCACTCTCGCTTCTTAACTGTCCACATGCTGCTTTAATATTTCCACCAAATTCACGACGAACAGTTACATTGATTTTCCTACTATTTAATATATTAAAAAACTTATCTATTCTATCTTTAGAACTTTTTTTAAATCCAATATTTTTTGTTTCATTATATGGTATTAAATTTACATATACATTTAAGCCTTTTAACAAATTTGCTAAATTAATGGCATCATTTTCAGAGTCATTAATCATATTAAGCATAACATATTCTATAGTTACTCGTCTATTGGTTTTAGCAATATATTCTTTAATTGTATCTATTAATGCTTCTATATTATACACTTTGTTTACAGGCATTATTTTATTTCTAACTTCATCTGTTGCACCATGCAATGAAATTGCTAAATTTACTTGCAACTCTAAATTGCTAAATTCTTTTATTTTAGGTATTAATCCACATGTTGAAACTGTTATATGTCTAGATCCTATTGCTAAACCTTTTGGGTCATTTACTATTTTTATAAAATTAATTATATTATTGTAATTATCAAATGGTTCACCAATTCCCATCATAACAATACTATTTATTCTTTTATTTATATACTTTTGTATTAATAATATTTGTTCTACTATTTCATAGGTTTCTAAATTACGAACTTTTTTTAATCTTCCACTTTCACAAAATTTACAACCCATGTTACATCCAACTTGACTAGAAACACACACTGATAATCCATAATCATGTTCCATTAATACAGCTTCAATTTTTTCGCCATCTAACAATCTAAACAAAAATTTTTTTACATCTTTTCCTTCTAAAACTTGTTCTATTTTTATAAAATCTGCATTAAAATCCTCTTGCATTTTAGCCAATACTTCTTTTTTTATATTTGAAAAATTAGCTATATTATATTCATTATGTATATATAACCACTCAAAAACTTGGGTAGCTTTAAATTTTTTTTCTCCCATTTTTATAAAATAGTCTTCTAACATTTCTTTTGTATAACCAAATATATTATTCATTTTAAATCATCCTATTAGTTTATTTTTGATATATTGTTAACATTATAAAAATTTAGTTCGTATATCCATTCATCTACTGTTATTTCAATTTTCTCTATACTTTCTAAATTAGTAATTACTGATACCTTATAACCATCTTTATCATATGTAATTGTTCTCTTACTATCTTTTTTTTCTGTGCTATATAAATATTCACTTAAATTATTGAATAATAATGAAATATCTAAATAATTTCTATCTATATTTTCATATAAATTGTCTATATTTGTAATTTCGTCTATATTTATTTGACTAACTATTCCATCTACTATTTGATACTTTATTATTCCAGCTTTTGTTTCTTTGTATCCAGTTTCATTTGTTCCGTTTTTTATGCCAGAAAATACTATTTTTTCTTCACTGTTTGTTATTATATATTTATATAAGTAATTATTATTTAATAACTCTTCTTGCATATCAGAATACTTTTTAAAATTATTATCATCATCTTGGTTTTCTTCATTAGTTACTTCATTACTTGGCATTTGATAATCATCTATATTATCTTTTTCTTGCATGATAAATGCTCCTAATACTATAACTATAAAAACTACCCACAATAATAATTTAGTTAAAGCTTTTCCTCTATCAGTTTGCCAAAAATTATTTTCTTGCATTTTAACTAACCGCCTTTTTTATATATTCTTCTTTATTAATACCATTTAAATAACTTTCAATGTTCATTTCTTTTTTGCCAAATGGTTTTATTTTTTTTAGATAAATAATCCCATCTAAACAGCTTATTCCTAATTTATTTTTATTAATTATTATGCAATTAGCTTTATTAACTTTTTCTTTTTTAAACTCTGCTTCAATTATTTTTATTTCTTTATCATCTATTAATATGTTTGCAAGCGGCCATGGGTTAAATGCTCTTATTCTATTTATAATATTTTCTCCATAATCATTAAAGTTTAAATGTTCATCTTCTCTTTTAATCATTGGAGCTAATGTCCAATTATCTCCTTGTTTTGTTCGTTTAACTGAACCATCAAAAATTGATTTTAATTCTTTTTCTAATGCTTGTGCACCTAAAATTGATAATTTATCATGCATTGTTCCTACATTATCATAACTAGTTATTGCCATTTTAGAAATAGATATGATATCCCCAGTATCCATTCCTTCATCCATATACATTATTGTTACTCCCGTTTCTTTATCACCATTTATTATTGCCCATTGAATTGGAGCTGAACCTCTATATTTAGGAAGTATTGATGCATGAACGTTTACGCAACCATATTTAGGCAAGTTTAAAACTTCCTTTGGAATTATTTGACCATATGCACATGTTACTATTAAATCTATTTTTCCTTCAGTTGTTAATTTTTCATAATCATTTTTTATTTTTATGGGTTGAAAAACTGGTATATTATTTTCTAACGCTACCTTTTTTACGGGGCTAAAAGTTAATTCTTTATTTCTTCCGACTCTTTTATCTGGTTTAGTTACAACCATTATTACATTAGTTTTTTCAATTAACATTTTTAATACTGGAACTGCAAAATCAGGTGTTCCCATAAATACTACATTTTTGTTTTTCATATATCCTCCAGATGCTTTAATTATATCACATATTAAAAAATTTTAGTAATTTATACTAAAATTTTCTAGAAGCCACGGCCTCCGCCGCCACCTCCGCCAAAGCCTCCTCCACCAGAAAATCCGCCGCCAAAGCCATTAGATCCTGATGAAGTTGATGCATTTATACGATTAATTGTAGTCTGTGATGTAGTTATTGCAGAATGCATTGATGATGTGATTAAATTTGCTATGTGATAGTTCGTTATATAGTTTAGGGTATATGCATCAATATTAATTCCTTCCATTTCATTAATTTTAACATTCATGGTTTTTTCAACTTTGTCTGCTAAGCCAAAAATTGTTGCATATACTAAATATCTTTCCCATAATATAATTTCTGGCAATTCTTTAACACTAAAATTACCAAAGTCTTTCAAAAAATTTTTAAATGCCTTCCATCTTGCATAGTGTTCTATTCCTTTTCTTGTTTTTTTGGTAAAGCCAACTACGTATATTAAAAATATTATTCCAAATACAATTGTTAATATTCCAAAAAACATTTCAATATTATTACTACTTATATAAGTTAGTAGAATAATTGAATATATTAAAGGTATAAAGCCTAACCAAATAAAAGTCTTTTTCTTTTCAAAAAATTCTTCTTTTTCTCCATCTGCAATTACTTTTTTTTGCCAATTAGTATAGGTATTCATAAATGTTTGACAAGTTTTTGTGCTACTAGCATATTTTTTTAAACTTGCAGTTGTAAATATATTATTTGTTCCCACTGTTGTAAACAAAAAATCAGTTAATGCCAGTTCTGTTTCATTTAATTTATTTTTACTCATTAAAGTGAATTTATAATCATTTTTTGTTCCTTCAATTTTTTCAACTTTAATATTTTTTTTATAAATTAAATTCATTATAGATGCACTGAGTGCATTTTCAGTTATTCGATGATTCATTAAATAATCAATTACTTCTACATTATAATCATCTATAAATTCGCGATTATATTTCATTAAAAACATTGGTTTTCTTTCTTTATCAAATTTAAGATAAATAAATATAAATAACCCAATAGTTAAAATGTAAAAACCTATGGTTCCATATAATGCTGTGTTCCACTTTCGTTTTATATCTTTTCTTAAATTTTCATTTTCTTCATATAACTTTTGTTCATATTCTAAAATTTCATTTAATGATTCATCACTATATTTTTCTATTTCACTTGAATTTACTAACGATTTATCAAAAGTTATTCTAATATCTACTGGTTCATATGCTTTATTTATTGGAACTTTTGCTATTATTATTGAATTTGTATCATTATCATCTCTTTTAGATTCTCCGCTTACATCACCATGTGCCCAATGATAAAAATTATTACTATTATCCTTTCCTGGTAATGTGACTTTAATTTGCAAATCATTAATGTTATCTGCAAAATCATTTCCTATAAAATTCCAATATAACTCTGCAAATGTTGAATGCATTATTACTACATCTTCTAATGTATATTTTATTAAAAATGCTGTTTTTGAATTATTGGTTTTATAATACATCCTGTATCTATATCCGCCATTTAATGACGATACAATATATTTTCCTATATCTCCATTATTAGCACTTGATACTTGAATAAATTCATTAAAAGTTTCATTAAAAGTTTCAAAAGATATTTTATCTATTTGTTTTCCATATATTTTTGCATTACTAATATTAGTAGCATTTAAATTAGTATTTGCATAGTCGTTTTTATATAAAATATCCCTTTCATAACCATTAAATGTTCCATCAAGTAATATTAATTCACTAACTTCCATATCGCCATTTTCTAATACTTTAGCATCTATATAATACTGCTCTATATCATAATCAACTGCTAAAGTAAATATTGGAAATATAAAAAATACAAACAAACTAAATATTATTCTTTTCATAATTCACCTACTTTTAAAAAAAGACGTTTAGCACGTCTTAAAATTTTACTTGAACATTTTCTCTTTCAGCTTCAGCTACTTCAAAGAAAGGTTCTGTTTTAAATTTAAATATGCTAGCTACTATATTACTTGGAACCATTTCAACTTTATTATTATACATTAGGACAGTATCGTTATAAAATTGTCTAGCACTAGCAATTTTACTTTCTGTTTCAGTTAATTCAGATTGCAATTGTTGAAAATTTGTATTTGCCTTTAAATCTGGATAACTTTCTGTTAATGCAAATAATTTTGATATAGCTTTTTCTAAATCTCCATCGGCTTTCATTTGTGCTTCTGGTGTAGTTGCAGATACATAAGTATTTCTAGCTTTAATTACAGATTCTAACGTTTCTGATTCATGTTTTGTATAGCCTTTAACTGTTTCTACTAAATTAGGTATTAAATCAAATCTTCTTTTTAGTTGAACATCTATTTGTGCCCATTGATCTTTTACTCTATTTTTAAGTCCTACTAAATTATTATATATTGAAATAACCCATATTATAAGTATAACAATAATAGCTATTATTACTCCAATAATCCACATATTTATATCATTCCTCCTAATAAAAGAATATCACATTTTATATTATTTTAAAACTATTTTATATTATTTTACACATCTTATACTTTTATTGGATTAAAATCTATTTCTAAATAACATTCATTTATATTAATAAATATATTTTTTAAATTTTTTAAAGTATTCATCAATTCATTATCTTTTTTATATTTAATTATTATTTGCATTCTAAACTCATTGTTATATCTAAATACTGCTGCTGTTGTGGGGCCCAAAACAATAGTTTCTTTATTTATATTACTTTCTAAAAATCTTTTTGTTTTTTTAGCATATTCTATCGTTTTATCATAATCTTTTCCTATTATTTTTAAACTTATTAAATAATAATATGGTGGATATTTTAATCTTTTTCTAAATTGCATTTCATGTAAATAAAAATTATCATAACTATTATTTTGAACGCATTTTATAACATAATTATCTGGATTATAAGTTTGAATTACTACTTCACCTAAAATTTTACTTCTTCCTGCTCTACCAGCTACTTGATTTAATAAAGAAAATGAATTTTCACTGCTTTTAAAATCTGGCATATTTAGCGATGTATCAGCATTTAATACACCAACCAAAGATACTTTTTCAAAATCTAATCCTTTACTTATCATTTGAGTTCCTAATAATAAATCATATTTTTCATTTTTAAAATCATTTATTATTTTTTCGTGCATGCCTTTATTTCTTGTAGTATCTTGATCCATTCTTATGACTCTAATACTTGGAAATAACTCTCTTATTTTTTCTTCTAATTTTTCTGTTCCTAAACCATAATAATTTAAACTTTCTTCATGACATATCGGACATTTACCATCTTTTCTTTTTTGATATCCACAGTAATGACATATAAGGTTATTAGAGCTTTTATGATATGTTAATGTTATATCACAGTTAGGACACTTATATACATAACCGCAATTACTACATGTTATAAATGTTGAAAAACCTCTTCTATTTAAAAGGAGTATTATTTGTTCTTTTTTATTTATTTTTTCCCAAATTTTTTCTTTTAATAAGTCACTAAAAATAGTATTTTTTTTCTTAATTTCTTTTTCCATATCAACAATATGAATTATTGGCAATTTTGCATTTCCAACTCTTTTATCTAATTTTAGTAACTGATAAACTGATTTATCTGCTCTTGCTTTAGATTCAAGTGATGGAGTAGCTGAACCTAATAACACTGGTATGTTATTATATTTTCCCCTAAATATTGCAATATCTCTAGCATGATATCTAGGATTATTGTCTTGTTTATAACTTGGACTATCTTCCTCATCTATTATTATAATTCCTAAATTTTTAAGTGGAGCAAAAATAGCACTTCTAGTGCCAACAACTATTTTAACTTCCCCATTCATTATTTTTATATATTCATCATATCTTTCCCCACTAGATAGTGAACTATGTAAAATTGCTACATTACTTCCAAAAGCTTCATAAAATCTTTTTGCAATTTGAGTAGTAAGTCCTATTTCTGGGACAAGCATTATTGCAGTTTTACCTAATTCTAAACTCCTTTTTATAAGATTTATGTAAACTTCTGTTTTTCCACTTCCTGTAATACCATAAAGTAAATATGTTTTATAATTTGAAAAGTTTACTTTTTCATAAGCACTTTTTTGTTCATCAGTTAATTTTTTTATAACTAAATTATTGTTTTCTACATTTATTCTATATTTCTTTTCTTGTTCAATTTTTATTATATTATTTTCAATTAATTGTTTTATATTTGTTGATGATATACCTTTTTTAGATATTCTTCCTTTTTTTATAATTTCATTTAAAATTTCTATTTGCTTTGTTCTTTTTTTGTATAATTTTATATATTCTTTGGCTTTATTTAAATCTTTTATTGATAAATATTCTTCTAAAAGTTCATAATTGTGCTTTTGTTTTTTTATTTTTAAACTATTTGGAAGCATTGTTTGATATGCCGTTATTAAAGAACACATTGTTATTTCTGATAAATATTTTCCAACTTCCATTAATTCTGTATTTAGCACTAATTTTTCATCTTCAATTTTAATTACTTCTTTTATTTCATAATCTTGATTTTCTATATTTTTCATAATATCTATGACAAAACCTATTATTTTTTGATTTCTAAATGGAACATATACTTTCATTCCTATTTTAATTTTCTGTTCCAATTCAGTTGGAATTTTATATGTGAATGTTTTATCTAATTTTTGGGCATTGTATTCTATTATTATACTTGCAAACATTTTATCTCCTTTATATCAATCAAATATTATCATAAAATATTTAAAAATAGCAATAAAAACATTTTATTTTAAATGCGCTCTCCTAGCTAAAAGGTTAGGTTCTTGGCATTGTTCAATGGTTATATTTCTTCCCATAATTACATCTTCAACTGTTTTTTTGCCATCAAAAACATCTTGTATATCATACATATATTTATCTTTTTCTCCTAATCTTTTTTCACGTAAATACATGTCAAACATTTTTCCTGCTACAAGAGTAGATTTTATATATACTAGTAATGCATATCTCATTATTTCATTATCTTCTTCTTTTATATTTTCACATTGCGATATTAAATATGCAAATCTTAGTCTTTCATTTAATGCAAGTATTACTCCACTACTATCTATTTCATAAGCCATAACTTTTTCAAGAAACATTGATATTATCTCGGCATTTAAACAGTCTTTAGCATATCCCAAAACATTTTCTTGAAGAACGTGAGCATATTCATGAACTAATAATGAAGGCGTCATTAATGTTAAACTTCTACCTAATTCTATACTTAAAAAGTATTTTTTTCTATCTTTATCTAATAGATTAAAACGATCAGCAACAATACTTTTATTAATTATTCCATAAATTTCGTTATTATCATCTATATCTATTGGAATATCGAATAGATCTTGTTCATTTAAAAAAGTATTTACTATTTTATAATCTATTTTACCAAACACACTATCATAATAATCCCATAATTTACTCAAATTTTCTGGGCTTATAGTGTTTATTTTTGGCAATCTAAAATATTTAACGTAAAATGATTTAGCAATATCCTTTATTTCTTCTAGTGATAACTTATCTAGTCCTTTAATTTGATTTTCTATTTGTGCTACTTGAAAGGAATTTTTTGCTTTACTAACAAACGTAAATAAAGCAGTTAATTTTCTATCACTAATTCCATCTAATCCTATTCCTTCAAATCCACTATAAATTTCATTTTCACTTAATTTGATCATAAATTTCCCCCTTTTTAATTAATTTGTATTATAATTATTTATAAAGAAATTGTCAAATTTTACAATAAATGTGATGTAGTAAACTAGATGTGGGAAAGTAAATTATTAAATAAAAAAGAGAAAACACTCAAAAATTAAAAACTGTTAT